>JAJYMP010000244.1 GCA_021786915.1 Chloroflexota bacterium | reverse complement strand
CATGAGGCGCTCAGATGACTGACGTCCTTGAGACCGGGGCCCAGTGGCGCGCCGGCGGCATTGGCTTCGGACGCGCGACGCTCGTCGCTTCAGTCGGCTCGGCCCCGTTCGAGGTGGGTAGCACGCTCCTGGCGTCCGACGATGGACGCCTCGCCGGCAGCGTTTCGGCGGGCTGCATCGAGGGCGCGGCCGCGGAAGCGGTCCTGGCATCGCGGCGCGGGGGGTACCGGGAGGTCATCCACTTCGGGGTCACGGACGAGCGTGCGGCCGAGGTGGGCCTGTCCTGCGGTGGGGAGATCGACGTCCTCGTCGAGCCCGAGGCGCCCGCGGAGCTCCTCGACGCGGCGGCGGACGGGCGCTCGGTCGCTCTTGTCGCACCGCTGCCGTCAGGTCGCGAGGTCGGATCGGCTTCACGGCTCCTGGTGGACGCGGCCGGCGGGATTTTCGGCTCGCTCGGCGATCCGACGCTCGACGAGACCGCGGTCCAGCTCGCCCGCACGGCGATCCGCGAGGGAGCGTCCCGCACCGTGGCGGTCGGGGGAGATCGCCTGCATATCGAGGTGCGGGCGCCGCTCCGACTCGTCATCGTCGGCGCGGGCGACATTGCCGTCTACCTCGTCCGGCTGGCACATGCCGTCGGCCTGCGCTCCATCGTGGTCGACCCCCGTGCCGCATTCCTGACGCGGGAACGCTTCCCCGATGCCGACGAGCTGATCGAGGGCTGGGCCGACGAGGTCGCGGACCGGGCGGGGATCGACAAGGCCGCCAGCGTCGTCGCGCTGGCTCACGACCCGAAGATCGACGACCCGGCGCTTATCACCGCCCTGCGGCGAGGCTCGTTCTACGTCGGGGCGCTCGGCAGCCGGCGCACGCATACCCAGCGCGTGGCCCGCCTGCGGGAGGCGGGTCTCGACGACGTGGCCATTGGCCGCATCCACGCCCCGGTCGGGTTCGACCTCGGTGGCCACACGCCAGCAGACATCGGGCTCGGGATCCTGGCCGAGCTCATCTCGGAGCGACATCGTCGTTCGCACCCGGCCTGAGCCCGCTACGGACCTACCCGGGCGAGGCGGCCGTCGCGGCGGGTGGCCGATCGGCACCCGGCACGGGTCATCTGGCTCTGGTATCCCTCACGATCCGATGAGACACTGTGCGATGAGAGACATCTCGCGGGACCGGCGGCAGATCGCCACGCTCCAAGGCGGCGTCTCGCGGCTCGACCAGCCCCCGCTGCCCCCACGCGTGAGAGGGCAGTTGCCCGCGTCAAGGGAGTGGAGGTTCACGATGAAGAAGGCGATCCTCATGTGCACGTGCAGTTTCGCGTGCCCGAGCATGAAGGACCTCGACCTCGGCGAGCTGGCAGAGCGGATCCGCCTGGAGCTGCCCCACGACTACATGCTCATGCACCCCCGGCTGTGCGAGGCGAACGGCGAGGTCCTGATGGAGGATCTCCTGAAGGACGATGGCACGGTCTACATCACGCCGGCGTGCAAGATCGAGAAGCAGGCCAAGCTCCTGCGGGATGGCTTCCAGCGAGCCCGCGTCCCGATGAACGAGTCGACGTGGACACCTGTATCCATCCAGTTCAAGACCACGGATCAGGCGTTCGCGGACGTCAAGGCGGCCGTCGAGGCGGCGGACAGGTGAGCGCTCGGCCGTACATGGGCATCCCCAGGGAAGCCATCCCCTGGTTCCCGACCATCGACCCCGAGAAGTGCATCAGCGACAGCGTCTGCCTAGAGTTCTGCACCAACGACGTCTTCGTCCAGGGCGACACATCCACGATCGTTGCGAACCCGCTGAACTGCGTCGTCGGCTGCTCCTCGTGCATGCGCGTCTGTCCGACCGACGCGCTGAGCTTCCCGGATCTGGAGGAGTTCGTTGGAACGCTCCGGCGCCTGCGCGAGCAGTACGCGCACAGCTGAACGTCGGCTGTGCCCAGCCTCCGCCATGGGGACATTGCAGATGATGCGGTCACCGGAGCATGGACGAGGGACGACGATGCAGCCTAAGCAGCGCTCTGCGTCCACATGCGGCGGCGCCCTCTCGACGCGGACGCTGCGGTCCGTAGCGGCGCAGCGCGTCGGCGGTTTCGGGTCGCCAGCGGTTCTCGACCGACCCGGCACGCATAAGGTGCCTGTCGCGCATCTGCCCACGGCGCAGCTGCCCGCCGAGCCCGGCTGCCGGCTCGATCTGGCTCGGCCCGACGTCACCACGCCGGTCGAGGTCGCGACGCTCTTGGCGGACAGGACCCGAGCCGGAATCCTCAAGCTGCTCGCGACCGGTCCCTGCTGTGTGTGCGAGATCGCCGCCGCACTCGACGAGCGGGCCAACAACGTCTCCAACCATCTGGCGCAACTGCGCCGAGCCGGTCTCGTGCATCCGATCCACCACCAGGCCGACGCCCGCTGGGTCTATTACGAGCTCGACCGGGCCACCTGCGCGGCCGCGCTCGAGGCGCTCCGCGGGCTGCTGGAGGGCTGAGACGCGATGGAGACGGGACTCGACGAGGCCGCCGTGCGGGATGCCATGCGCAGGGTCGTGGATCCGGAGCTGGGGGTCAACATCGTCGATCTGGGCCTCGTTCGCGCGATCGGAGTCGAGGACGCGAACGTCACGATCGACCTCATGCTGACCATCCCTGGCTGCCCGCTGTCCGGCTGGATCGTGGACCCGGTTCGGCGCGCGGTGGAAACGCTGCCTGGAGCGAGGCAGGTCGACGTGCGCCTGCTCGCTGAGCCATGGACGCCGAGTGACCTCGACTGGGCGAGCTGGGTTAGGTAGGGCCCGCCAGGATCGCGGGCAGACCGCAGTTTTCATCCGCGCCCGGTCGCGGCGCCCGACTGGCTCGAGAGGGTCGACTCCAGCCGCCAGCCCGGGCGCGTCCTGCTATGGCCGGAGTCGCGCGAGCAGCGCCGGCAGCCTCGATCGATAGAGCTCAAGGATCGGCGCCTCCCCCTCGCCGAGGGGCCTTGTGGCGACGAGGTCCATGACTTCGGCTGCCGAGAGGCCCGGTTCCTCCATCGTGCTGAGCGCCCCCCGCACCATCGCCCCAAGGCCGCGTTGCGCGGCCTCGCGGTCGAGCCCGAACGAAGTGGCGAGGTCCACCAGCTCGTAGAGCTGGAACCACAGGTAGGTCGGACCCATCGCGGTCAGGATGGCGTAGGACTCAAGGTCGGCCTCCGCGACCTGCGGACACTCGCCCAGTGGGCCAAGCAGGTCGAGCACGACGTGGCGGAGCGCCTCGTCGGCGCCGGGACCGAAGCAGACCGGGTTGTAGCCGGCCCCGACGATCGAGGGCGCGTTCGGGATGACCCGGACGATCCTGTCGAAGTCACCGAACAACCTGGCAAGCTGCGAAAGGGTCAGCTATGGCGCCAGCGAGATCACCACCGCCTCCGGGCGGAGGTGAGGGACCAGCCCTCCTGCAACCTCCCGAATGACCGGCGGGTGGACGGCCAGCAACACGATGTCGCAGCTTGCGGCCGCATCGTTGTCGGATGTGAGCTCGGTCCCGGGCACACGCAAAAGAAGCTCTTCGCGGGCCGTCTCCGACGGGTCGCTGACGACCACCCGTGCGGGCCGCCGCCCGGCGCGGTCCAGCCCGACCAGGATGATCCTGGCGGCCCTGCCACCCCCGACGAAGCCGATCGACGGCTGGTCCATGGAGCGCCTCCCTACGCGGCCGGTGGGGCGCATCCCAGACCCTACCATCGACGTCAGATCGGCATCCGGCTACCGCCTCTCGGTCTCGGCTCGCCGGCCGCTTGCTCGCGGTCAGCCGACCGGCCGAACCGCACGGACGACGGCGTCGACCCGGTGCCGATCGTCGGCAATGGGCCGGCGGACGGTCTCGGCCCGTTCGATCGTGAGCCCCGACAGCTCCGAGGCGATCTCGGCGGCCGTGAAGAGCACTCGGGGTCCTGTGGCCCACCGTGCCCTCGACGAGGTTCGAGCGATCATGACCGACGACGAGCAAACGTCCCGCCGGGCGCGACCGCCTCGGCCGCGATCCGGAGGATCGCGCGTCGGTCCTCTGGTGCCAGGTGGATGAACAGGAGCATGACGAGGTCGAAGGACTCCGCCAGCGGACGCCATTCCAGCAGGTCCGCGAGCACCCCCATGGGCTGCCCCTTCAAGCCTCCGCCGGCATCGGTTCCGCCGGGACTCGCCCTATCGACGCTGCCGATGTCCGGCGACGATACCCCCAACGGACCCGTGGGTCTGCTGCTCTGGCGGGCCGATCCGCACCTGAGGATGTGACCGACGGCAGAGGGATCTCCGCGTGCACGATGACACAGTCTGGATTGAGATATCCCGGCAGCAGGCTCGACCCTCAGGATCACCAACGACCGCACGCGGCCGCGGCCGGCGCCTCATCACGGAGAGCAGGACATTGACAGGAGCGTCGCGTCGCGCACTGCGGCGCGGATCGAAGATCGTGATCCTGGTCGGCGTGGCCATCCTGGTCGTGATCCTCGTGAGCGCCAAGGGCAAGCCATCGGGACCGGGCTTGTCATCGGGAACGATCCCCGTCTCCGAAGCGCCGGAGGTGACCCTGGACCGCGCCCTGGCCGCGAACCAGCCGACGCTGGCCTTCTTCCATTCCCTGACCTGCGACTCGTGCGTTGAGATGACCGCTATCGTCGGGCAGGTGTACCCGGAGTTCCGGGGCACGATCACCTTGGTCGATGTCAACGTCTACGACGATCGCAACCAGGCGCTGCTGACCCGCGCGAGGATCCTGGGCATTCCGACGCTGGTGTTCATCGACCGCACCGGTCAGGCTCAGTCGTTCCCAGGTGTGATGGAGGCGCCAGAGTTGCGTCAGCAGCTCCGGACGCTCGCTGCCGGCGGTTGACATGCCGTTCGACCTGGAGCTGATCCGAACGGCCTCGCTCGCCGGCTACCTGCTCGTGTTCCTGGGTGGGGTGGTCACCAGCCTTGGCCCCTGCAACGTGGCAACCATCCCGCTGATCGTCGGCTTCGTCGGTGGCTCCCATGACGTCTCGCGTCGCCGTGCGTTCGTGCTGTCGTCGAGCTTTGCTGTTGGGCTGGCGATCACGTTCATGCTCCTGGGGGTGGTCGCAGCCCTGGTGGGCGGCCTGATCGGGGGAACCTCGCGCGTGTGGTTCTATGTCGTCGCCGCGGTCTGCGTCGTCATCGGCCTCCAGATGCTGGGCGTGATCCACCTGTCCACTCCGATGTGGTTCGGGGGGCTGCGCGAGCGCATCGGCCTGCGTGGCGTGCCCGGCGCGCTGGCGCTGGGCCTGGTGTCGGGCCTGGTCGCCTCGCAGTGCGCGACCCCGGTGCTCGCGGCCATCCTCACCTACGTGATGGCGGAAGGCGCGCTGCTCTACGGAGCCGTGCTGCTCCTCGTGTACGCGCTCGGGCGGGGCGTCCCCGTGGTGCTGGCAGGGACGTTCACCGGTGCGGTGAAGCGCCTGCAGGCGATGGGGCGCTGGTCGAGCGTCATCGAACGCGCCAGTGGGGCGGTCATGGTGGGTGTCGGCCTCTACTTCGTCTGGATTGCCTGAGCGAGAGGTCGTCCCGATGAGCACGCCGCGTCCCGTACGGTCGGGGCGCGCAGTGCCGCTGACGGCCGGCACGGGCCACTCGGCCCGCCAGAACGATCCGCATTGCTCAAATGGGCGTTGCACTAACAGCGCGCGGCACTCACCGATCTCCTCACGCGATCGGAAGCCGCCTCCACGGCGTGTGCATGCTCCGACTGCGGCCCGAGCCGGACGACCATGTCGCAGCCAGGGCCCCTTCGTCGTCTGCCCCTCCTCGCGGAGGTTGCGCCGTGACCTGCTCGGTGCTCGTCGTCGGGATGCCGTCGCCCGCGGGCTGCGACCCGGCACAGACCTGGAGGTCAGCCGCCCTGTTCGTGCAGCGCCGCCTCATCGAGCGCTTCGGGTCCGCGGTGACCTTCGAGTACGCCGAGCTGTTCAGCCCGGACATGGCCCGCCACCCCGACGTCGAGGCGGAGATCGCGGCTGGCCGCTCAGGCCGTGGTGGCCGAACTGCGCGACCAACCTGATGACCCTCAACCGCACCCAGCAGGCCGGACTCATGCCTGGCGAGGTGCAGCTCGAGCGGCTGCGGCTGTGCCAGGCGGCCGTGCGCGCGAACGAGACCGTGATGGCTCACCTGCGCGCGACGAACGACGTGAAGACCTTCCTGCCGAGCGTCGCCCTCGAGGGGAGTACGGCCCTGGGTGCGGACTACGCCAGCCTCATCGCGCCGACCAGCTGCTGAGGGGCCCCGCCGCGCGGTGCGTCGACGTCGCATCGCCCAGGCCCGAGCTGAGGGTGGGGCCGTCGGCACGAATACCGGCGGCCCCAGGTCGACGCCGTAAGCGCTCGATCGATCAACTGTTGCCGGGGAAGACGAGGCTGAGCGGGCCGCTCCTGCCCGGGTCCGGCCAGCGCTCGGTGACCATCTTCTGCTGGGTGAAGAAGCGGACGCCGTCCTCGCCGCGCATGGCGAGGTCGCCGATTGCGCTCTCCTTGGCGCCACCGAAGCTCATGTACCCGGCGGGCACAGGGATGGGCACGTTGACGCCGATCATCGGCACGTCGACCTCGAGCTTGAAGCGCCGGGCGGCGCCGCCGTTGGTCGTGAAGATCGCGGTGCCGTTGGCGTACTTGTGGTCGTTGATGAGGCCGATCGCCTCGTCATAGGTCTTGGCCCGCACGATCCCCAGGACCGGGCCGAAGATCTCCTCCCGGTAGATCTGCATCTCGGGAGTCACGTGGTCGAACAGCGACACCCCGAGGAAGAAGCCGTCGGGGTTGGTGGGATGCACGAACGGGCGCCCGTCGACGACGAGCTCAGCCCCCTCCGCGACCCCCTTGTCGATCCAGGCGATGACCGACTCGCGGTGCTCCTTCGAGTAGATCGGGCCCATGTCCATCCCGGGTTCCATGCCCGGGCCGACCTTGAGGCCCTTGATCCGCTCGAGCATGAGCGGCCGCAGGCGATCCCCGGAATCGCCGACGGCGATCACGAGCGTCTGGGCCATGCATCGCTCGCCGGCGGATCCATAGCCGGAGGCAACGGCTGCGTCGGCGGTGAGGGCCATGTCGGCATCTGGCAGGACGATCATCGCGTTCTTCGCGCTCGTGAACGACCCGACCCGCTTGCCGTGCTTCGTTCCCTCCTCGAACACGTAGCGCCCGACGGCGGTGCTGCCGACGAACTGGATTGCGACGATGTCGGGATGCTCGACGATCGCGGCGACGGCCTCGCGGCCGCCGTAGACGATGTTGAAGGTCCCGTCCGGTCCGCCGGCCTCCTTCCACAGCTCCGCCTGGAGTTGGGTGGCACCAGGAGTGTGGGACGACGGCTTGAGGACCAGCGTGTTGCCGCACATGAGGGCGATGGGGTAGATCCACATCGGCACCATCGCAGGGAAGTTGAAGGGCGTGATCGCTGCGGTCACGCCGAGGGGCCCACGCAGGGTGAGGGCATCGACGTTCGTGGCGACGTTCGGTGTGTTCAGGCCGGCGAGCTGGGTCGGGAGCCCGCAGGCGAACTCGATGGTCTCGAGGCCACGGACGACCTCCCCAAGCGCATCCGGAAAGGTCTTGCCGTGGTCACGCGTGATGAGCGCGGCCATCTCCTCGCGGCGCCGCCAGACGAGCTCGCGGAAGGCGAAGAAGACCTGGCTGCGGGAGATCAGCGGCGTGTCGCGCCACTTCGGGAAGGCGGCCTTCGCGGCCGCGACGGCCGCATCCACCTCGGGCGGGCCACCCCGCGGCACCCGGGCGATCACCTGCCCGGTGGCGGGGTTGTAGATCGGCCCGGTGTGCTCGGGCATGACCTCGACAGGCCGGCCGTCGATCCAGTGGGACAGGATCGGGAGCGGGGCGCCCTCTGCTCCCGCCTCAGGGCGGGCGATTGCCGTGTCGACCATGACTCGGATCTCCTCTCCGGGACGCACTCACTGGGTTAGCGTGCTTCCTGGATCGCTCGCCAGACGCGTTCGGGGGTCAGCGGCAGGTCACGGATCGCAACGCCGGTGGCGTCGCGGACCGCGGCGGCGACGGCGGGTGCGACGCACAGCAGGGCGCCCTCGCTCATGCCCTTTCCTGTCGCGATCCTCTATCCATCAGGTTGCCACGGTTCCTCCGACCGGCCGTCAGCAGCTGGTCGGCGCGATCAGGCTTGCGTAGTCGGTGCCCAGCGATGCGCTCACCTGGCGCGCGACCTCGGGCAGGTACGCCTTGACCTCGTTGGTCGCACGCAGGTTCCTCATCACCGTGTCGTTGGCCCGGACGGCAGCCTGTCGATCCCGGAGCTCGTTGTGCTCGTCGGACGACGACCGCCCCGCCGCCTGGAGGCGGGTCACAACGGCGATCTGGTCCTGGAGCGCTTCGAGGACGGCCTTCGCCGCTGGGTCGGCGTCCAGCCTTGCCACGGCCGCCCGGTATTCGGACACGGCGGGGGCGTGCTGAAGCGCGCGGCCGAACTCGACGGCCGCTTCCTGGAGTTCGGTGTCGAGCATTGGTGCGCCTCCCTTCAGCCGCAGCAGCCGCCGGAGCGGCTGTTCGCCGCGAAGTCGATCCCGATCTGGGCGCTGATGACGGCCGCCGTCTCCCGACAGACGGCCTGGAAGGTCGCAGTGGCGGCCACGTACGATGCGACCGAGGGGACGGCGTACATGGCCGCCTGGAGGCGCTCGAGCTCCTCGCGCTGCGCTTCGGGCAGGACCCCCATCATCAGCTCGATGCGAAGGTCTTCCTGGCGCGACTGGAACGCCTCGATCGCCGCCGCAGCCTGCGTGTCGGCAGCGATCGCCTGGCTGGCAGCCAGGAGTGCGGCGAACTCGGGCCTCGCACGCAGGACGGCCCCGAAGGTGCTTGCCGCGGAGAGTGCGTCGATCTCGGCGGCCCGTGTCGCGGCCGCGAGATCGTCCGGCGCTTGCGTGGACGTGTAGAGCATCGTGGTCGGGCCTCCGTTCAGGCGACGAGGAGCTTGGAGGAGAGGGTCCGGTCGAGCAGTTCGGTGAGCCGGTGGAGGCCGACGACCTCGCCGTCGAGCAACGGGATCTCGAGAACCGGGGCATCGAACCGAGCCTCGATGTCGGCAAGGTAGGCCTGCTGCATCTGCCAGCGGGCGCGACCGTAGGGCGTGCGCGACGCCTCGTCGGGCAAGACCATGTTGGCGACGACGAGACCGAGCGGGATGCCGAGCGTGCCGAGCTCCTTGATGGCCCGGCTCGCCTCGACGATCGGGGTCGACTCCGGGTACATGACGAAGCCGAAGGTGCTTCGGCTGGGATCGCGCATCATCTCGATCACGCCGGTGAAGCGGGCCTTGGCGATGTCGTCCGCCGCATCCGTGTCGACGGAGGCAAAGACCTTGACGTCGATCTGGGTGCTCCAGTCGATCGGCAGCTCCAGCAGCCGGAGCGTGTGCCCCGTGGGGGCCGTGTCGAAGACCGTGACGTCGAACGAGTTGCGGCTCGCGAGCTCGATGAACTGGTCGAAGGCGGCCATCTCCTCGGTGCACGGGGAGTCCAGCTCCTCGCGCATCGCGGCGATCGACTGGGGGCTCCGGCCTCGCGCCACGGCGTCGGCGATGATGCGGTCGATGTAGACGAGCGCCGCCGCCTTCGCATCGACGCGGGCGGCCCACAGGCCCGGCACGCCGTCGACGGGCGCCGGCTCGGTGCCGATCGTGGCGCCGAGGACCTGGCCGATGTGTGCCGCGGGATCCGTCGTCACCAGCAGCGTGCGCTGACCCTGGCGCGCGGACCAGAGGGCGGTCGCGCAGGAGGCGACGGTCTTGCCCACGCCGCCCTTGCCGGCGAAGAAGACCGTGCGGGGTTGCCCATCGGGGAGGAGGGCGGCCTTCACGGCCGCGTCGTAGTCGACCGCCGTTCGCGCCGACTGGGCCACCCCGTGGCCGAAGGCGGGACGGGCGGCCCCCTCGTCGGCCAGCAGCGGGACGAGCGCCCGCAGCCGGGAGATCCCGCGGACCTCGCCGTCGAGGAGCGGGACGCGCCGCGTGGGCATCGGCAGCTGCTGCGCGATCTCGGCGAGGTACTTCTGCTGCATGGCGATCCGGGCGGCGAAGAACGGCGACTCGGCCTCCTCGGCCGGCAGGATGCCGTTGACGATGAGCTCGGTGGTGACGATGCCCAGGCGGGCCAGCTCGGCGCCCGCGCGCTTCGTCTCTGCGATGGCCGTGGCCTCGGGATGGAGGACGAAGGCGAACCTCGTCAGGGACTGGTCGCGCAGCGCGGCGAGCGCCCGCTCGTACTTGACCTTCGCCTCGGCGATCGCGGCCGCGGGCCCGATGCAGGTCTGGCCCGCGCCTGCCTCGGCCTCGGAGATGCTCTTCGACCAGGCCTCCGGCAGCTCGAGCAGCCGAACCGTGTGCCCGGTCGGCGCCGTGTCGAAGATCACGAGGTCGAACGCGTCGCCGCTGACGGGGACGAGGGCGGGCGCGGTAGGGTCAAGGAAGTCCGCGAAGCGGTCGAAGGCCGCGACCTCGGCCGTGCACGGGCCTGCGAGCTGCTCCTCCATGACCGCGACGATCTGCTCGGGAAAGAGCTCGCGGATGGGCGCGAGCGTGCGGTCGGTGTACTCGGCCGTCGCCACGTCCGGGTCGATCTCCATCGCCCACAGGCCGAATACACCGGCGATCGCCGTGACGGCGTGGCCGATCTTCTGCTCGAACACGTCCGCCAGGTTCGACGCCGGGTCGGTGGTCACGATCAGGACGCGGTGGCCAGCATCGGCCTCGGCGACGGCGGTCGTGCAGGCCATCGTCGTCTTGCCGACGCCGCCCTTGCCCGAGAAGAAGAGGAACTGGGTCATTAGGTGTGGTCCTTTCGCGGCGCCACCCGGCGCCGCCGCGCTAGGCGCTTGGAGTGAGCTCGGCCTTGAGCTCCTCGAGGGTCGGGTAGGCGGAGGTCTTGACAACCGTTCCGCGGACGAGGGTGATCGGCAGCGCCTCGAGCTGGCGCGCCTTGATGAGGTCGTACACCTCACGGTTCCGCATGAAGGCCTGGGGGTCGGCGGTCATCATGTGGCGAACCACCGTGCGGCCCTCGGACTGGAGGGCGAAGATCGCCTCGCTCAGGTCCACGAGGGTCGTGTCGAGCACCGGGCCGCACAGGCCGGTCGGGCAGCACAGGGGCGGGTCGAAGATCTCGACATCGGCCGAGGTGGCAGGGAGCTGGTCGGTCATCGGGACGCATCCTTTCGATGGAGAGGCTGGGATTCGGGGTCGGCGGCAGGTGCGGGCCCGGCAGCCGTGGACCATCGACGGCCGCGGACCAGGGCGAGCATGCGGTTGAAGGCGACCTCCAGGAGCGGCGTCTCGAAGAGGGGGCCACAGGCCCCGCTGGGGCAGCACGCGGGATCGGCGACGCGCTCGGCGTCGCTGTGCTGGTCGCGAGTCGCGTCATGCATGGGTCGCGTCCAGGAGCAGTGCCTCGGCGACCGCGCGCTCGATGGCGGACACGTTCAGCTTCCCGCCCGCGAAGCGACGGACACCATCGAGGAGGACGATCGGCGGGAGCGCCTCACCCGAGGCGACGGCCGCCTCGACCTCCGGGTAGCGCGCCATGTCGGGCGTGAACAGCTCCACGTAGTCGACGTTCACGGCAGACCCGAAGCGCTCCACCAGGCGGTGCTCCACGAACGAGGCGGCGGCCTGCCACGTCTTGCCGGGGTCGCAGGCGCCAGGGGACGGCATGCCGACCACCAGCACCCTGCACATCACGACCCCACCTCGGCGAGGACCGGAAGGCGGCGCAGGGCCGCAGTCTGCGCGACGGCCGACCGACTCGGGCCGCAGTCCGAGCACAGGCATGCCGAGGTCGCCGCGTCGCTCGGCGTCAGGAGGTCGGTGATGGCGGCACGCAAAGCCGCGACACGCTCGACATCGAGGGAGTAATAGACCCAGCGTCCATCCCTTCGCTCTCGCAGGAGTCCGGTGGTCCGCAGGGTCCGCAGGTGGTGCGAGACGAGCGCCGGGCTCAGCCCGAGCATTTCCCCGGCGTCGCAGACGCAGTGCTCGCCATGGCTCAGGAGAGCCACGATCCTTGCGCGCGTCGGCTCGGCCACGGCCTGGAGAGCCGCGAGGACATCGGGCTCCAGCGGCGACGTGGTGGGATGGGTCGGGTGGGCGTCCATGACGATATTCTAACCGACGTTGTACCAACGCGTGTTTGAGCGAGACGGCCCGCTGCGTCAGGCCGAACGGCCCGGAACAATAACGTCCGTGTGGACGACAGCCAGCCGGTCTGGAAGCGACGGCCGCGCCCGGTCCGCGGCGACAGGCTGTCGGGCAGGGCCGGGGCGGTCATCGCACCACCAGGACTGGGCACGGCGCACGCCTCGTCACGATGTCCAGCGTGCTGCCGAACACGAGCTCCTTGACGCGACGATGAGCGGAGGCCCCCATGACGATGAGGTCGGTGCTCAGCTCGGTCGCAAGGGCAACGATCTCGTCGGCGGGCTCTCCCGACCGCACATGAAGCGGCGGCTGGCGCCCGGCCGCAAGGAGGAACCCGGCCTCCTCCGCCAGGTGCTCCAGGGCGGCCGCCTCAACCTCAATCTTCAGATCACGCTCTGCCTCCCGGAGGCCCTGCTCGCCGACGAACGACAGGAGCATCGGTGGCAGGTCGCCCGCATCGGGCGGGATCACCGTCAGCACATCAATGGTGGCCTCGCACCAGTTCGCGAGGGTCAGCGCACTCCGGCCCGCATCGTGAGCAGGCTCCGAGAAGTCCGTCGCCCAGAGGATGCGCTCCCACATCACCGCTCTGCTCCCCTCCGTGGCCGGCGCGTCGGATCGTCATGAGCACGACTGCGCGACGAGGGCGCGAAGAAAGCGCCGAACGACTTCAGGACCTCAATCGCGGCCATCGACAGGACGACCGTGAAGTCGCCGGTCGCGCGTACCTGCGCATGATCGATGCCCATATCCGTACGAAGATTGAACACACCGCTGTGTGACAACGACAGGTTCGTGAAGCAGGTGAAGGCTGACGACCGCCGTCAGGCCGATGGGGCCGTCGGATGTCTAGCGAGCCATCGGGTTGAAGGCTTCCGGATGCTCGCCTAACAGCTTGAGAAGGTCTAATCGCGAGATGATGCCGACGAGGCGCCCGTCGTCGAGGACGGGGAGCGCCTTCACGGCGTGCTCGGTGAGCAGGCGCGCGACGACGATCACGTCGGTGTCAGGGCTGACCGTGACGACGTCTCGCGTCATGACCTCCGCAGCGACGCGGCCTTCGGCGCGTTCGAGCTCCGAGCCACGCCTCCGGAACAGGCCCCGCCAGAAGTTCTCCTTCCAGAGCGAGACGCGGGGCTCGAGGTGCTCGTCCAGCGCACGATGCATCAGGTCACCCCCCGTGACGATGCCGAGCAGCAGACCGGCAGCGTCAACCACTGGCACCCCGTTGAGGCGATGCTCGACGATCAGCCGCGCGACATCTTCGACCGGTGTGCCGGGCTCCACAGCCACAGGGTCGGACGTCATCACGTCGCGTGTCTTCATGGCGGCCTCCTTGTCGTCCACGTTCTCGCCCCCGCAGAGTGTGCAATGCGTTTCCGCGGCGCGGCTGGGCTGTAGGCCATGGGCGACGTCCCCGCGCCCTACTGGATCCCGAGCCGAACCGCCAGCGCGGCGAGCGTCAGCAGCAGGACCGGGACGGTGAGCACGATCCCGATCCGGAAGTAGTAGCCCCACCCGATCTTCAGGCCCTTGCGAGCGAGCACGTGCAACCAGAGCAGGGTGGCCAGGCTGCCGATCGGCGTGATCTTGGGCCCGAGGTCGCTGCCGATGACGTTGGCGTAGACCATCGCCTCCTTGACCGGGCCGGTTGCAGCGCTGGCGTCGATCGAGAGCGCGCCGACCAACACCGTGGGCATGTTGTTCATGACCGATGACATCGCGGCGGTGAGGAATCCTGTCCCGAACGCCGCTCCCCAGGTCCCGCCCTTGGCGAAGAGGTCGAGCACCTTGGCGACCATATCGGCGAGGCCCTCGTTGCGCAGCCCGTAGACGACGAGGTACATCCCCAGCGAGAACAGCACGATCTGCCATGGCGCGTCGCGCACCACCTTCAGCGGCGAGATCACCTTCCCGCGTGCGGCCACGGCGAGCAGCACCAGGGCACCGAGTCCGGCGACCGCGCTGACGGGCGCACCGATGAGCGGCTCGGCGACGAAGTAGCCCACCAGCAGCAGGCCCAGCACGACCCAGCCGGCACGGAACGTCGTGCGGTCGCGGATCGCCTCACTCGGAGCCCGCAGGCGCGTGGCGTCGTAGCGGGCGGGGACGGCGCGGCCGAACATCGCCAGGAGGACGGCCAGCGAGCCGGCGATGGCCACGAAGTTGACCGGCACCATCACCGCGGCGTACTCGGCGAACGTGATGCCGAAGAAGTCAGCGGACACGATGTTCACCAGGTTGGAGACCATCAGCGGCAGGCTCGCCGAGTCCGATATGAATCCGGCCGCCATCACGAACGCCAGCGTCGCCGCGGGGCCGAACCCGAGGGCCAGCAGCATCTCCATGACGATGGGCGTGAGGATCAGCGCCGCGCCGTCGTTGGCGAACAGGGCGGCGACGCCCGCGCCCAGCAGCACGATCAGCACGAACAGCAGCCGGCCGCGTCCCCCGCCCCAGCCGGCGACGTGCAGGGCGGCCCACTCGAAGTACCCCGCCTCGTCGAGCAGCAGGCTGATGATGATCACGGCGACGAACGCGCCGGTCGCGTTCCACACGATGTTCCACACCACCGGAACGTCGCCCAGGTCGATGACCCCGAACAGCAGGGCGACTGCGGCGCCAAGCAGCGCGCTCCAGCCGATGCCGAGGCCGCGTGGCTGCCAGATGACGAGCGCGAGCGTTCCGAGGAAGATCAGGATCGCGGCGAGCAAGCTCAGGCACTCCACCGGCTGTCGGAACGTTGCGCGGTCATGTCGGGCGGCACCGCCATCCCTCAGCAGCCGGCGATGCGATCGGTGCCCCGGTCGGGGCGGCCGAGGCGCTGGCGGGCAACGTTCACCGCGACGAGCAGAACGGCGCCGCCGAGCTGCGCGAGCAGGGCAAAAGCATCCGCGGAGGTCAACCTCGGGCGCCTGCTGCCGCAAGCGGCTTGAGGGTCGAACCGTCGCGCCTCCCACTCGCCGAACCGCAGTCGGACCAGGCACACGCCGCCGAGGCAGCCTCGGTCGGCGTGAGGAGCGTGACGAGCGACGTCCGAAGGTGGGCGAGGCGTTCGACGTCGAGCGCGTAGTGCACCCAGCGGCCATCCCGGCGTTCGCCGACCAGGCCCGACTCGCGCAGCACCCGGAGATGGTGCGAAACGAGGGCCGTGCTGAGCCTGAGCGCGCCGCCGACGTCGCAGACGCAGTGCTCGCCGTGGGCAAGCAACTCGACGACGCGCGCCCGGTTGGGCTCAGCCAAGGCCTGGAGCGCGCGGAGATCTGCCGCCGTCATGGGGCTCGCGACGGCGTGAGAGCGCAGGTGATCCATAGGCCATACTCTAACGCACGTTTGCTAAACCGAGGTTTGACCGATGACCCCAACGGGATGAGCCGAACGGCAGGGTCACCTGGCTCGCCGATCTTCGAATGTCCAGATCCTGCGCTTGACATTCCAGCTACTGGAACCCCTAAGGTCGATCCCGTGAACGACAGCAGCACGATCGGCGAGGCCGCCCGGATGACCGGGTTGCCGCCCCGCACGATCCGCTTCTACGAACAGGCCGGGTTGCTGCCGGCCGCCGCCGGTCCGCGTCCGGCTATCGCCTGTACAGCGGGGAGGATCTCCGGCGCCTCCGGCTCGTCAGCCGGGCCCGGATCCTCGGGCTTCCCCTCATCCAGGTGAAGACGCTCGCGGATGTGGCCTTCGAGCAGTCCTGCGGCAGCCTCGAGCAGCGTCTCGGGGGTGTCATCGAGGAGCGCCTGGCCGACATCGATCGGACGCTCGCAGAGCTGCACGCGCTTCGTACGCGTGCCGCAATCGGAGCACTGGCAGGCGGTGGCTGCGGCCTCGGTGGGCGTGAGCATGTCGGCGACAGCGACACGCAGGGACGCTAGGCGGTCGAGGTCGAGCGAGTAGTAGACCCAACGCCCCATCCTGCGCTCATGGAGGAGGCCACTGGCGCGCAAGGTCCGCACGTGATGCGAGACGAGGGCCGTGCTCACGCCGAGCATCTCCCCGACGTCGCAGACGCAGTGCTCGCCGTGGCCAAGGAGGGCGATGATCCTGGCGCGGGTCGGCTCCGCAACGGCCTGCAGTGCGACGAGGGCGTCGGGCGCGAGCGGCGGAGCGATCGAGTGGTTGGGGTGCGCGTCCATGGCCCCATTCTAATCGCTGTTAGTACAACATGCGTTTGACTAATGGCCCTTCGCTCAGGGTGATTCGGCTCTCCACGGGCGGGGAGCAAGTCCTCCGCCTTCGTCGAGGCCCAGCAGGTCATGGGGGAACCACGCGGCACCGACGAAGGGGCGACGGTGGTCATCCAAGCACCTCGCCGAGCGCGTCGAGCGCCTGGCGGCACGCCTCGTCATCGCGCTCGTAGTAGACGCGCCGGGTGTCCGCCACGACGCGGCTCGGGCGGACGAGCCCGCCCTCGCGCAGCTTGGCGAGGTGGTTGCTCACGTTGGGCCATTTTGGAACCGTGCTTATGGTCCATCTGGCTCTATGACGCCTCTGTAGTACAAGCTCTGATAATCCGCAAGCCCGACCCTCAGCGGGACAATCCATTTGAACTTGGATTGCGTGCGTCGGCGCCGGACCGGACACGCGTGAGATGCGGTCCAACGGAGGAGAGTCTGACGATGGACCAACGGGGACGCGTGGCCGTCGATACCGGTCCGGATGGCAGCTCGGCGGCGCCGCCGGATGGCGCCATGACGGCACGACGCGACTTCCTCCTGAAGGCGGCCGCTGCTGCGTTCGCCGGCGTCGCACTGCCCCTGGTAGGCCTGAAGAGCGTTGCTATCGCGGCGCCCGCTGCAGCGACGCCGACGAAGCGGCCCGTAGACCTTCCCGCCCTCCACATCAGCCCCCAGGCTGACGAGGACGTCCTCATCCGGATGCAGCGCGACCTGGAGCGCGCCCTTGCCAAGCCGATCCAGCAGCGTCGCTGGGGGATGGTCATCGACACCCGCAAGTGCACCGGCTGCAGCGCCTGCACCGTGGGCTGCTCGATCGAGAACAAGCTGCCGCCGGGCGTCGTCTACCGCCCGGTGATCGACAGCGAGATCGGGACCTACCCCAATGTCACCCGCCGGTTCCTGCCGCGGCCGTGCATGCAGTGCGAGAACCCGCCGTGCGTCGCGGTCTGCCCGGTGGGCGCCACGTTCAAGCGTCTGGATGGCATCGTGGCGATCGACTACAACGCCTGCATCGGCTGCCGCTACTGCATCCCGGCATGTCCATACCAGGCTCGGACATTTGACTTCGGCGCCAATTGGACCGACAACGCGGCGAGCGGCTCCGCCGCGGCCCTCGCTCTCGACTCCGGCACGTCCAACGAGCGCCTCCCGAACTTCGAATACGGCGCGGCGTGGAGTCGGGCCGATGGCGTCTTCCCGACGAGCCCGGTCGGTAACGCCCGCAAGTGCACGTTCTGCGCCCATCGCCTCGACAAGGGAGTGCTCCCGATGTGCGTCACCACGTGCATCGGACGGGCGACGTTCTTCGGCGACCTGAACGATCCGACATCACTCATCGCGGAGCTCGCCGCGAGCGCGAACGTCACGCGCCTCAAGGAAGAGCTCGGCACCGAGCCAAAGGTCTTCTACCTGCTGTGAGGAGCATCGATCGATGAGCGCACAGACACAGCCTCGTCGGCTCTTCCCCGCCGCAGGATCCCCTGGGCTCCTGCGCTATGGCCTGTTCGGCCTGTGGCTGCTCGCGGCGGTTATCGGGGCAATCGGCGTAGGGCAGCGGATCCTCCTCGGAGATCGGCTGGCTGCCTACACGAGCTACATCCCCTGGGGCCTGTGGGTCGCCGCCTACATCTTCTTCGTCGGCCTGTCCGCAGGCGCGTTCCTGCTCTCCAGCCTCGGCTACGCATTCGGGTTGCGCCGGTTCGAGTCGATCGGGCCGCTCGCGCTCCTGACCGCCGCCGTGACCCTGATCATGGGCCTTCTCATGATCCTCGTCGACCTCGGTCACCCGGAGCGCTTCGTGGAGGTCTTCGTGCGGCCACAACTCCGGTCGATGATGGCCTGGATCGGCTGGCTCTACACGGCCTACTTCGTGCTCCTGCTGGGCATGCTCGTGCTCGCCCTCCAAAGCAGGGTCGTCCACCTCGACCCTGGGCGGGTGCGCCGGAACGACCGCTGGCTGCGGCGCCTGTCCACGATCGGCGTCCCGCTCGCCATCGCCTTCCCCGGCGCCTCGGGCGCGCTCTTCGGGACCGTCATCGCCCGCGAGTACTGGAACACGGCGCTCTTCCCGATCATCTTCCTCGCCGGCGCCCTGCTGTCCGGCGGCGCCCTGGTCACGGCCATTGTGGTGTTCCTCTGGCCCAGACGCGATGGGACCTGGAAGGAGTTGGTAACGGCCCTCACCCGGATCGTCCTAGCGCTCCTGGTCGTGCAGTCCATTCTCGAATTCGCGGAGATCACGATCCCGGCCTGGTATCAGATCGGCTCGGAGGCCAGCCTCGTCAACTCGGTGCTGTTCGGGCCGTACTGGTACGTGTTCTGGCTCGTCCACGGGCTGCTGGGCGTGGTTATCCCGCTTATCCTGCTTACCCGCAGCAGCCTGGCGGCACGGGGCGTCGGGGCGGCGCTCGTGGCGGTGACCTTCCTCGCTGTCCGGCTCAATCTCGTGATCCCCGGCTTGATCACCCCCGAGCTCCAGGGCCTCGAGCGTGCCTACCTTGACCCGATCGGTGGCCGGCTCAGCTACGCGTATCTGCCGAGTCTGTTCGAATGGCAGGTGGTCATCGGCGTACTGGCCATCGGGGCCGCTCTCTTCTATCTCGGGTATCGCTTCCTGCCACTCGTGGGGACCGACTCCGAGGATCTGCGTGAGGACGTCGCACGATGAGCACTCGACCAACAGGAAGCGGCCTCTCGCGGCGGCAGGTGTTGAAGGCGGGAGCGCTGACGGCCGGCGGCGCGCTGCTTGGGGATCTCGGCTATCTGTTCGCCACGAGCGGTCCGGTCGGGGCTGCCGGGGAAGGTGCCTCCTTCTATCCGCTGGACGATCCCGCGAGCGTCATCTACACGGCTTGCCTGCAATGCAACACCCAATGCACGCTCAAGACGAAGTACCTGGACGGCGTGCTGGCGAAGATCGACGGCAACCCGTACAGCCCGATGACGCTGGTGCCCCAGATCGGCTACGAGGACGGTCTCGGCGATGCCGCCCGGATCGACGGCTCGATCTGCCCGAAGGGCCAGGCCGGGGTCCAAACCCTGTATGACCCGTATCGGCTCCGCAAGGTCCTCAAGCGCGCCGGCCCGCGCGGCTCGGGCAAGTGGCGGACGATCCCCTTCGACCAGGCGATCCGCGAGGTCGTCGAGGGAGGCGCGCTGTTCGCCGACATCGGCGAGAACGGCAGTATCGCCGGCCTCGGCGAGGTCTTCGCCCTGCGCGATCCGGATCTGGCAAAGAACATGGCAACCGACGTCAAGGCGATCCGCGCCGGAACGATGACGGTGGCCGACTTCAAGACCAAGTACGCCGATCGGCTCGACCTGCTCATCGACCCCGACCATCCCGACCTCGGCCCGAAGAACAACCAGTTCGTCATGCTCGGCGGCCGGATCTCGCCCGACCGCGAGAAGATCACCCAGCGCTTCACGTTCGGGTCGCTCGGCTCGGTCAACTGGTTCGGGCACACGACGATCTGCGAGCAGGCGCACCACGTGGCGTTCAAGTACTCGACCGCCCAGTGGAGCCCGCCCGACGGCGGCTGGAAGCAGGGCACGAACCACATGAAGCCCGACTACACCCAGTCGGAGTTCGTCATCTTCTGGGGCACGGGCTTCGCAGAGGCGAACTTCGGTCCCACGCCCCTGACCACGCGGGTCAGCCAGGCGCTCGTGGACGGCAAGCTCAAGATCGCGGTCATCGATCCGCGGCTCTCGAAGAGCGCCGCCAAGGGCTGGTGGATCCCTGTTCGACCGGGAGGCGACCTGGCCCTCGCGATGGGCATGCTCCGCTGGATCATCGACAACGCCCGCTACGACGAGGCGTTCCTGCGGAGTGCGAACGCCGCCGCGGCGGCGGCAGCCGGCGAGAAGTCGTGGACGAATGCCAGCTGGCTCGTGAATTCCGCGACCGGCAAGTTCGTCCGCGCCGATGCCGCGGGCCTTGGGACGGCCGACCAGTTCGTCGTCCTCGTCGGCGGCGTGCCGACGGCGGTCGATCCGAACGACACGACGACGCCGATCACCGGCGATCTCGACGCCGCAACCCTCATCGCCGGCGCCGAGGCCAGGACCGCCTTCCGCCTGCTCCGTGAGAGTGCGCAGCAGCAGGACCTTGCGTTCTACGCGTCGGAGAGCGGCTTGGAGGCCCAGACGATCATCGACCTCGCGACCGAGTTCACGGCCCACGGCAAGCGCGCGGCCATCGACTTCTACCGCGGACCGATCAAGTTCACCTACGGCTACTACTCGGCCCAGGCGATCATCGCGCTCAACTACCTCATCGGCAACGTCGACCATGTCGGTGGCCTCGTCCCCGGTGGCGGCGCCTGGGACGGCCAGGGCGGCAAGAAGGGCCAGCCATTCCCGCTCGACAGCCTTCATCCCGGAGCCCTCACGAAGTTCGGGGTCAAGATGAGCCGCGAGGCGAGCGGCAGCTACGAGTCGAGCACGCTGTTCAGCGGCTACCCGGCCCAGCGACCCTGGTACCCGCTGACCGACGACGTGTTCCAGGAGGTCATCCCGGCCGCCTACGCCGGGTATCCCTACCCGGTCAAGGCGCTGTGGCTGCATTACGGCACGCCCGTAATGTCAACGCCGGCGGGCCACCTCCAGATCGCCATGCTCCGTGACACGGAACGCATCCCGCTCGTGATCGCCACCGACATCACGATCGGCGAGACGAGCATGTACGCCGACTACCTGTTCCCCGACTACTCGTATCTCGAGCGCTGGTCCAACGCGATCGGGACGAGCCCCGTCGTGCTCACCAAGATCAGCAAGTTCCGCCAGCCGGCGGCGGCCCCCCTCACCGAGATCGTCTCGGTCGACGGACAGGAGATGGCTCTCGGGATGGACACCGTACTCATCGCCCTGGCGAAGGCCCTCGGCACCTCGGGGTTCGGCACGGATGGCCTTGGCAAGGGCATGAACCTCGACCGGCCCGAGGACTACTACCTGCGGATGGTCGCCAATCTCGCCTGGGGCGACAAGAACGACGACAAGGTGTCCGCGGCATCCAGCGACGAGTTCGCCATGTTCCGTTCGGCCCGCGCCCACCTGCCACCGAGCGTCTTCGACGAGGCCCGCTGGCAGGCCATCGCCGGTGAGCACTGGTCGCGGGTGGTGACCGTCCTCAACCGGGGCGGCCGCTTCGAGGGCGCCACGAACGCCTACGACGGCGCCTTCGTCAAGCATTCGTGGGGCAAGCTCCTCGATCTGTACTGCGAGCCGGTCGCGGCGGCGAAGGATTCGATGACCGGCGAGCGCTTCAGCGGGGTTCCCATCTACCAGAAGCTTCGTTCCTCCGACGGCGAGCCGGTCACCTTCCCCGCCGAGTACGACCTCGATCTGATCACCTACAAGGAGATCTGGGGCACGCAGTCGCGAACGGTCGGCACCTACTCGGCGCAGATGTCGCTCATGCCCGAGAACTTCGTCTACCTCAACGCGGTCGACGTCCGCCGGCTCGGCTTCGCCGACGGCACCCTCGTCCGGCTCGAGAGCCCTGACTTTGGTGGCTCGTTCGAGGTCGGCTCGGGCGATCCGATCACGGTCCAGGGCCGGGTCAAGAGCGTGGAGGGCCTGCGCCCAGGCTCGGTCGCCATCTCGTTCCACTACGGTCACTGGGCCTACGGCGCCCGCGACGTCACGATCGACGGGCAGGTCATCCCGGGCGAGCCGGCCCGGGGCAAGGGTCTCCTGCCCAACCCCGCGATGAGCGTGGACCGCCATCTGAAGGACGTGAGCCTGACCGACCCGATCGCCGGCGACAGCGCCTTCAGCGCCACCAAGGTCAAGCTGGTCAAGATCGGCGAGCCCGACACGTCGGGCATGGCCGCCGCCGGCAGTTACGGTTCCGGCCCGCCGATGGCTGCGTCGAGCCCGTTCTCGGCCCAGGACGGCGAATGGGTTCAGGCCCAGGCGCTCAGTGCCGCGAAGGGAGGCCTCGATCCGGCCGCGCTCCGATCGCGGATGGAGCGCCGCTGGGGTCCGCCTCCTGACGCGCGAGCGAGCGCTCGCCGGCCGACCAACAGGGCGTGAGGCCGGCTGGCTCGACGGGTCGGTATCATCGACCTGGCGGCCCGAGTGGCGCACCGCGACCTCGGCCTTCGCGTCCGGCCGGATCGCCGCCGAAAGGAGCAACTCATGACTCAGCCGAGCCGCACGTATCTGCCGCGTGTCTATCGCGACCTGCGAGCCGAGCATCCTGGCGTCGCCGAAGCGTACGACGCTCTCGGCGACGCCTGCCGGCGGGCCGGGCCGCTGAGCGCGCGTGAGCAGCGGCTCGTCAAGCTCGGGATCGCCATCGGCTTGTCTTCGGAGGGTGGCGTTCGGTCGCACGTCCGCCGCGGACTTAGCGAGGGCGTCCCGGTCGCGGATCTCCTGCACGCCGTTGCGATCGCGGTCCCGACCGCCGGCTTCCCCGCCACGGCCGCCGCGTACCAGTGGGCTCGTGAGGTCCTCGATGCTGAGCCCGAAGACTCAGAGTCACTGCGGCGACCGATTGCCCGCTCATCTTCGCAAGGAGCGCGCCATGCCGACGCCGGACAGTGACCAACCCGTTGCGCTGAAGGACTGGCTCGGCCGCCTCGCGGACCGCCTCCCGGCTGGATCGACGCCCACGATCACACCTGGAGAGCAGGCCGCGCTGCTCGATCTCGCGCGGGTCGCCGCTCACACGAGCGAGCGGATCTCCGCGCCCATCTCGACGTTCCTCGTGGGTGTGGCATACGCATCCGTACCAGCTGAGGAGCGCGCCGAACGCATCCGCGAGCTGGCCAGCGCCCTTGAAATGCGGTGAAGAGCTCGATCCACTCGTCTCGCCATGCACGACGATCGTCCCGCGAATCCATGCCCTGGAGCGAGGCCCCTGGGCATATGGGCCACACACCGGCGAGCGCCACGGCGGACGTCCGATAGCCAGATCAGTCGACCTCCTCGACTCGTGCTGCGGATGCGCGCATCTGCTCCCGCTTGATGCGGCGAGGGCCCTTGCGCTGGCCGAGGTTGGATCCCTTCCGGCTGAGGATCTCCCGATCGGGGAGATCGGCGGGAGGATCCTCAAACGCAGCGTGATCGCGACGACCAGTCTTCCGCCGTTCGACAGCGCGGCGATGGACGGCTTTGCGGTCCGGATGGGCGACCTGCAACCGCAGGAAGCCCGCGGGGCCGTTCCGGAAGGTGGCGCACCCGTGGATTTCGCCCGCGTCCCGATCGGCTCGGCGCACCCGATCTGCACAGGGATGCCAATACCGGCTGGCTTCGATGCGGTCGTTCCAGTCGAGCGCGTCCGACCGTCCGATGGGTGGCTGGAGATCGGAGGCGTCGTGCGATCAGGCGACCACGTCCGCCGCGCGGGCGAGGAGATCCGTGCAGGAGAGCTGGCGCTGCCGGCGGGTGCGCGGATCAGCCCCCCCGCGATCGGCCTGCTCGCGGGCCTCGGAGTCTCTCCCGTTCTCGTCGCTGCAGTACCGCGGGTCGGGATCCTCGTGACCGGGGAGGAGTTGTGTGCAGGTGACGGCCCTCGCGCCTCGGACGCCGTCATCGACCCGAACGGGCCTATGCTCGCGGCGCTCGTCGAAGCTGCCGGGGGCGCCGTGGTCGGTCAACTCCTGGTCGCTGACCAGCCAGACGCCATTCAAGCCGCGCTCGAGCGGCTCGCCGACGACTGCGACCTCGTCCTCACCAGCGGCGGGGCGTCGGTTGGCACTCGCGACCATCTCATCGCCGTTGTCCGAGGATGTGGCGAGCTCTTGGTCCACCAGCTCGATCTGAAGCCGGGACGACCGACCTCGCTCGGGCGAGTGGGAACGACGCCGACCGTCCTGCTGCCAGGCAACCCCTTTGCTGCGCTCATTGGGTTCGAGGCTCTCGGTCGTCCAATCGTTCGCTCGCTTGCCGGTGATTCCACACCGTTGCGGCCGCGGATCTCGGCGCGCGCCGATGCACCAGTGGTCCACAGGGCGGGCCGGATGGAATGCGTACCCGTGCAGGTGACCTGGGTCAGTGGCATCGCGGTCGCGGCACCGATCGGCCACCATGGCTCGGGAATGCTGCGGGGCGCCGCGGTTGCCGACGGGATCGCGATCATCGAGGCGGGGCGAGAACGTATCGCCGAGGGCGACGAGGTCACTGTGGAGCTCTGGATCTAGACGGAGCGACGCGCGGCTGCTCGCCAGTCACGCGGCCGTCACTGGAACGTTGCGCCAGAAGCGCTCCTTCCAGACCGACGTGCGGGG
>JAJYMP010000591.1:19714-24653 GCA_021786915.1 Chloroflexota bacterium | reverse complement strand
GGCTGCGCTCCACGCTCGCGGTGGCCGCCGCGATCGTGGTGGTCGCGGCAGGCCACGGGGTCGCACTCCGCGCAGGCCTGCTCGACAGGGTCGCCGGCCCCAGCCCGTCACTCCCGGTGGCGACCACCGCCGTCCCGCCCAGTGCCGGCCCGACCGCGAGCCAGCCCGGTGCCGGCCCGTCGGCCTCGGCCGAGACGACGCTCGCGTCGCCGGTGGACCTGGTGGGGACGTTCTCCCCGCACGGGATCTGGGCGATCAGCGGAGGCGCGCTCGAGGTGTCGTCCGACGCGGGCGACACGTGGCGTGCCGGCTCCGCGCCCGTGGCCGTCGAGCCGTCCGGCGGCGGCCCGGGCGGGCTTCGCGCTGCGACGATGCTCGACGCGAGCCTGGGCTGGGTGCTGGCATCCGGCCCCGGCACGACCAGCTTCGACGGCGCCGCGAACGACGTCCAGTCGCTGGTCGTGAGCCGCACCGTGGACGGCGGGCGCACGTGGCGGAGCCAGGCCCTGCCCGGCAACTACCCCGGGGTCAGCGCCTCCATCTCGTTCCCCGACAGCCTCCACGGGTTCATCCTGCTGACGCCGTGGCGGGGCAGCAGCACGCCCGGAGCCGTGCTCGCCACGGACGACGGCGGCGCGACGTGGCGCACGGCCGGGACCAGCCGGACCTGGGGGACGGGCCGCATGAACCCCTGGCTGGGGTCGAGGTTCACCGCGAGCGGCACCACCGCCCTGTGGGCGGGCGCGAACGCCGAGGCAGGGCCGGTTGACCACCCCGTCTTGGCCGTGAGCCGTGACGGCGGCGCGACGTGGGCCGAGGTGATGTTGCCCGGCCTGGCCGGCGCCGTGGGCGGCACGGTGTACGGCGGCCCGGACGTCTGGCTCACGGCGCCGCCGCTGTTCACCACGGGGTCCGACGGCTGGCTCACGGTGGCCGCCTCCGGCCAAGCCTTCGACGGGACCCTCGTCTACCGGACCGCGGACGGCGGCAAGACCTGGAGACTGGCGTCCAGGCTGGCGGCGCAGGCCTCGACCGGGGTGGCGCCGCTCGACGCCACGCACTGGCTGCTGCCGGTGGACAACCTGCCGGGGAGCCGGCTGATGGAGACCGCCGACGCGGGGGCGACTTGGCAGCCAGGCCCTGGTCTCGCCGACGCGTGGTCGACGACGTCGTGGTTCGCCGCCCCTGACTCGGGTCACCTGGCGGCGACGTGGTCCACACAGGACCTGCCCGATGCGCCACCGGACCTGCTCACCTCCCGCGACGGCGGCCGGACGTGGCAGCCCGCCGGATTCGGGCCCGTCGGGTCGCGGGCCACGCCCGCGCCGTCCGCCGCCCCGACCCACACGGTCGCCGCGCCGTAGGCCGCCCGGGATGCCCGGCGCCTTCGGGACCGCTGGTCGAAGGCCGATCACCGGCGGCCCGGGCCGTACGGCAGGGCGTGGCATGGTGCGGCGGTATCTCGCTCGTTGGGCGCCGCCGATGGGCCCATTCGTGGGGCTACGGTTGTGAGGTAGCGGGGGCCAACCCTGACGGCGACCATCGGCCGCAACCGGATCCATTGGCAAGGCCGCAGTCGCGGCGCGGGTCCGATCTGGCGAGACATGGCGTGACCGAAGGGCAGCTCCGGGGGCATGCGGGGTCGGCGTCGCTCGCCAACGCCTGCGAGAGGGGATCAGGTGGCTCGGCCGATGACCGCTCCACGCCCGACGCCTCCAAGATCGCGGAAGCCGCCAGTCCGGCGGCGACGAGGTCCTCATGGCTCAGCCCTTCAGGCCTGATCACGATCCTGGCCCTCCTCTACTGCGCCGTGGTGGTGGTCGCCTACATCCTCCAGCCGAGCGGCTCGGGGTTCATGAACCTGGTCTCCGACTTCGCCGAGCCGCCGCTCGATCTGGTCGCGGTGCTGATGTGCATCGCGGTGGCGTTCGCTGAACGGCGGCCGAAGGCACGGCTCGCCTGGACGCTGATCGCCCTGGCGGCAGCGGCGGACGGCACGGGCAACCTGCTCTACGGCCTCTACGACATGGCCGGCCAGTCTCCCTTCCCGTCGCTCGCCGACGGCTTCTACCTCGCGTTCTACCCCCTGCTGCTCATCGGCCTCCTGGTGCTGCCGACCGCCAGCCGGAGGCACGACCTCCTCGACTGGCGCGTCGCCTCGAATGTCGCGATCGTGATCATCGGCGGCAGCATGGCCGTGCTCCACTTCATGCTCGCTCCCGTCATCCCGGAGCTGGGCAAGGACCCGCTCGCCTCGGTCATCCTGCTGGCCTACCCGGTCGGCGACCTGGCCCTGCTGGCGGCCCTCGCGACGGTGACAACGCGACGGCCGTTCGCGGGCGACCAGCCCAGCATCGTGCTGATCGGCGGCGTGATCAGCCTGTGGCTGGTCGCGGACATCGTGTACGCGGTGGACAACACGAGCGGCGGCGGCCTCAGCTCCCTGACGGACCTGCTCTACCTCGGTGGCGCCATGGGGCTGCTCCTCGCGGCGCGCTCGAGCCTCGCCCAGCAGCGGCACCCGGACCGGCGTGCAGTCACGGCCTCGCCCGACGCCACCCGGGCCGGCCCGTACCTGATGCTCCTCCTCGGCCTCGGGACGCTCGTCGCCGCTGCCGTGGCCTACGCCGAGATCGCGCTGCTGGCCGTGATGGCCGTGGGGCTCACCGCGCTCGTGGTGGCCCGCCAGGTCGTGGACGATCGCGAGCGGCGCCGCGCCGACGCCCTGCTCCTCGAAGCACACCGCACGGCCGCCGCCGAGGCCCGTTGGAAGGCCCGCCACGACCCCCTCACGGGGCTCGCCAACCGCGCCCGACTCGAGGAGCTCCTGCGTCAGGAGCTGACGGCGTCCACGTCGGCCGGCCGCCCTGTCACGGTGGTGTTCATCGACCTCAACCGGTTCAAGGCGGTCAATGACACCTTCGGCCACGGGGCCGGGGACGAGCTGCTCGTCGCCGTGGCGCACCGCCTGGAGCGGGCGGTGCGGTCGAGCGACACGGTCGTCCGCCTGGGCGGCGACGAGTTCGCGATCGTGCTGCCGAAGATCGCGGGCGGTCAGGCGCTCGACGTGGTGCGGCGGGCCGCGGCGACGCTCGACCAGCCGTTCGCGATCGCCGGGACGTCGGTCGTGTCCAGCGCCGCGTTCGGGCTCGCCACGAGCTCGGGCGTCGGCGCCGCCGACTTGGACGCGCTCCTGAGCCGCGCCGACACCGCGATGTACCGCGCGAAGCGACACAGGCTCGGGCCGACCTTCTTCGACCCGAACGTGGACCAGCTGTCGACCGCCCCGACGCCGAACCTCCAGGCGCAGCCGGCGGCCGGCTGATCTACAGCGGCGGCCGCTGCCAGCCGCCCGACGCGGCTTCCACGACCCGCGCCGCTGCGAGCGCCAGGTCTTCGCGCCAGGGCGGCGCCACCAGCTGCACGCCGATCGGCAGGCCGCCGTCCGACGTCCCGCCGCGGACGACGACCGCCGGGAGCCCTGTCAGGTTGTGCACATCGCTGTACGTGTCGCCGAACCAGGACGCGTTGCTCTCGCCATGGCGGATCGCGGGCTGGGGCATCGCCGGGCAGGCGACCACGTCGACGTCTGCCATCCAGCGCTCGAACGCCGCGCGGATGGCGTCGACCCGATCGAGGAGCGCGGTCAGCTCTGCGCCGGGCAGCTCGCGCGCCGGGCCGAGCCAGCCGCGCGTTTCGTAGGAGCCCATGCCCGGCGTGCCCGCCGCGCTGATGAGCCTGCGCAGCCACGCCCAGCCGTCGGCGTGGATCATGGCGTCCCAGGCATGCCACGCATCGCCGAGTCCTGGCGGCACCTCGCGGCGGATCGTCGCGCCGCCCGAGACGAGCGCCTCGACCGCAGCCTCGACCGCGGCGGCCGTCTCGGGCGTCGGCGTCCGCAGGCCGTTGTCGGCGAACGCGACCACGCGAAGCCCGCGCACGTCCCGTCGGCCGAGGTCCGGCATCGGCGCCGGGGCGACGTGCGGGTCCTCGCCGTCGGGCCCGGAGATGACCGGCAGCACCAGCGCGAGGTCGTCCACGCGGCGCGCCATCGGCCCCAGCTGCGTGAGCGATTCGAGCATCCCGCCATAGCCGGGCCAGTGGCCGGTCCGCGGGACGCGCCCTCGGGTGGGCTTGATCCCGGCGATGCCGCAGACGTGCGACGGCTGGCGGATCGAGTCGCCCGTGTCGCTGCCGATGTCGAAGGGCGAGCCGCCGGCGGCGACGATGGCGCCCGGGCCACCGCTGCTGCCGCCGGGGGTGCGCTCGAGGTCGTACGGGTTCGAGGTCCGGCCGTACACGTCGTTGTCGGTCTCGTCGGACCAGGTGAACTCCGGCGTATTCGTCTTGCCCAGCAGGATCCCGCCCGCGGCGCGGAGCCGGGCGACGACCGTGGCGTCGCGCGCCGGCACGCGGCCGCGCCAGCCGACGGTCCCCGCGGTCGTGATGACCCCTGCCGTGTCGAGCGAGTCCTTGATGGTGAACGGCAGGCCCTGGAGCGGGCCCGACGACTCGCCGCGGGCCAGGGCTGCATCGGCTGCCCTGGCGCGGTCGAGCGCGTCGGGCGCCAGCCGGACGACGGCGTTGATCGCGGGGTTGACGGCGGCGATCCGCTCGAGGCATGCCGTGACGACCTCGACCGAGCTCACCTCGCGGGCGCGCAGCATCGCGGCGAGCTGGGTGGCGGAGCGGAAGCACAGGGCGGCGTCGTCCGGTGCGGGTCTGCCCTGGCCCGCCTCCTCGTGTGCGGCGTTGTCCATGGCCGCGAGTCTACGACCCGGGAGCGGCGAGATCCGGGCCCCGGCTCCAGCCGGCGTCGCTGAACAGCTCCGGCCGGTGCGTCAGGACCAGGAGCGTGCGTCCTGCGCCCGCCCTCGCCAGCTCCGAGACGAACCGGCGGGCGGCGGCTTGGTCGAGGTGCTCGGTGGGCTCGTCGAGG
>JAJYMP010000591.1:0-19704 GCA_021786915.1 Chloroflexota bacterium | reverse complement strand
TGCCCGCCTGAGAGGCGCGCCCCGCGCTCCCCCACCCGTGTGGCGAGGCCCTTCGGCAGGCCGTGCACGAACGTGCGCAGGCCCGCCGCGCCGAGTGCCGCCTCCAGCTCGTCCTGCCCGGCCTCCGGGCGCGCCAGCCGCAGGTTGTCGCCCAGCGTCCCGTCGAACACGTGCGGGTCCTGCTCGCACAGGCCCACGACGCGGCGAACGTCATCGCCGCGAAGGCCGGTGATGTCGACCGAGCCGTCGGCGCCGACGAGCTCGATCGCGCCGGCGGCAGGGTCGAGGAACCGCATGCAGGCCGAGGCGAGCGTGCTCTTGCCGGCGCCGCTGGGGCCCGTGACGACGAGATGCACGCCAGCCGGGACCTCGAGGTCGAGCGGGCCGAGGGCATCGGAATCCGCGCCCGGGTAACGCACCCGGAGCGAGCGCGCCCGCAGGCCCAGCGGCCCCTCCGGCACAGGCGCGGGTTCGGCGGGCTCCGCGACCGGCTCTGGCCGGGTCAGCAGCTCGCGCACTCGAGCGGCGGACGTCGCGAGCCCGGGGAGCAGGCGCGCCGCCGGCGCAAGCGGGGCCACGACCTCGTGGACGGCGATCGGCGTGAGCGCGACGACGGCGAGCCCGACGCCGGCGAGGCTGCCGTTGCGCACGGCCGCAATGCCGGTCAGCAGCGAGATCCACACCGCCGCCCCTGAGGCGATGCCAGCCACGAGCGTCCCGGTCCCGGCACCCAGCGCGGACCGCCGCTCGGCTGCGGCAAGCCGGGCGCTGACCGCGGCCACGGCGGCGAGCGCGCGCGGCGCGGCGCCGAGCGCCACCAGCTCGGGCGCCCCGTGGAGCGTCTCGAGCGCCGTCTCGGCCAGCTCGCCACGGCACGGGGCAAGACGGCCCTCCGCCTGGCGGGCCACGGCGCCGGCCGCGAGCGGGCCGCCGACGACCGTCAGCAGCACGGTGGCGGCGAGGACCCCGCCGGCCAGCGGCAGCAGCCCGCCCACGACGAGGACCGCGCCGGCCGTCGCGATCCCGGCCGAGGCCATCGGCAGCAGGACCCGCAGCCACAGGTCGGCGAGGCCGTCCACGTCGCCCACCAGTCGCGCGAGGAGGTCGCCCGAGCGCAGCTCGGCGAGACCGGCGGGCGCGAGGCGGGCGAGGTGCGCGTACGTGACCGCCCGCAGCTCAGCGAGGACGCGGAAGGCCGCGTCGTGGGCGGCCAGCCGCTCCGCGTAGCGCAGCAGGCCCCGCCCGATGCCGAAGGCCCGGACGCCGGTGATGGCCAGCATCAGCGCGAACATGGGCGGCTGCTCGGCTGCCCTCGCGATGAGCCAGGCCGAGGTGGCCGACAGGCCGATGGCGCAGCCTGCCGCGCCGACGCCGGCCAGGACCGCCAGCAGCAGGCGCGGGGTGACCGGGCGCCCCAAGCGGAGGACCGCGACCAGGGCGCTCACGGCCGCGAACCCGACGACGCGGGGGCGGTCGCGACCTTCCGGTCGAATTCGCGCCCGACCGCCTCGGCGACCTCGCCCGCATCGGCGGCGGCGGCCGGTGCGGGTTCGGCGCCATCGGCCCCCTCGCCGTCGCCCGGCTGGTCGCCCGGGTCGTCGCCCATGCCCGGCCCGAGGCCTCGCCAGCGCACCGCCACGGTTCGGTCCGCCTCCTCGACGGCGCCCGGCCGATGGGCCACGAGCAGGACGATCGCACCGCGATCCGCCTCGGCGCGGACCGCCGAGAGCACCTGGCGCTCGGCCGCGATGTCGAGGCCGGCCGTCGGCTCGTCCAGCAGCAGCACCGGCGCCCGGCGAACCAGCGCCCGGGCCACGCCGATGCGGCGCCGCTGGCCGCCCGAGAGCCCGCTCCCCCGCTCCCCGAGGAGGCGGTCGAGCGGCACGTCGCCCAGCCCGACCGCGGCCAGCGCCGCGGCGATCGCCTCGTCGCTCGCTCCAGGCGCGCCGAGGCGGACGTTGTCGGCCACGCTCACCGGCGCGAGATACGGCACCTGCGGCACCCACGCGATCCGCGCCAGCCACGCCTCGGGGTCGAGCGCGGCGACGTCGAGCGCCGTCCCGTCATCGCCCACCACCGCCACCCGTCCCGCGGTCGGCTTGACGAACCCGAGGACGGCAGCGAGCAGCGTGCTCTTGCCCGCCCCGCTCGGACCGGCGACCGCCACCACCTCGCCCCGGCGAACCTCGGCGGAGGCGTCCGCCGGCGCCTCGACGTCCCGGCCCGGCTGGACGACCGAGACGCCGTCGATGCGCAGGGCGGCGATGCCGGCGGGCGGGTCGGCGCGGAGAGCGCCGACCGCGACGGACGGCGCAGGCGCAGGCGCAGCCTGGGCTGCCCCCACCGCCGAGCCCGCGGCGCCCGCCGCCTCGTCCAGCAGCGCGAACACGTCGCGGGCGGCCGCCACCCCCTCCTCGGCCGCGTGGAACTCGGCTCCGAGGCGTCGGAGGGGCAGGTACGCCTCGGGGGCCAGGACCAGCGCGAACAGCCCCACCTCGAGGCCCAGGTCGCCCGCCTGGAGCCGCAGACCGACGCCCACGGCCACGAGCGCGACCGAGATCGTCGCCAGCAGCTCGAGGACCATCGCGGAGAGGAAGGCGATCCGGAGGGTTGCGATCGTCGAGGCGCGGTACGCGTCGGTGACCCGGCGGAGCGTCGCCACCTGCGCATCGGCGCGTCCGAACGCACGCAGGGTCGGCAGCCCGGCCACGACGTCGGCGAACCGGTGCGCGAGCCGCCCGAGGGCGACCCACCGCCGGTCCCGGTGGGTGGTGGACATCCGCCCGATCAGCACCATGAACACCGGGATGAGCGGCACGGTCAGCGCCACGGTCGCGGCCGCGACGAGGTCCACGCCGGCAAGGCACACGGTCACGGCGACCGGCACGATCGCGGCGAGCACCAGCTGCGGCACGTAGCGGGCGTAGAACCCGTCGAGCGCATCGAGACCCCGCGTGGCGAGCAGGGCGGTCCTCGCGCTGGAGCGCTCGGCGGCGAGCCGGGGGCCCTGCGCCACGGCCGCGGCCATCACCCTGCCGCGCAGGTCGCCCTTGACCCGAGCGCTGATCCGGACCGCCGCCACCTCGGACGCCCAGCCGAGGCCGGCGCGTCCGGCGAGCACGAGCGCCAGCAGGATCAGGGCCGGGCCGAGCGAGTCGACCCCGGCGCCGTCGTGCAGCGCGGTGGCGATCGCGTGCGCCAGGAGCCCGGCCTGCGCGATCGCCAGGGCGGTGCCCAGAAGGCCGACCGCGACCGCAGCGGCAAGCGCGGCGGTCGCGGGTCCCCCCGCGGTCAGCAGTCGGCGCTGGAGGCGGGCGGCCGAATCACGAGGTTGAGGAGGGCGGCTCGAGGTGGGCGCCGGCGCCGTCGAGGGCGGCGCCGGCGTCGGCTCCGTCAGGGCTGCGCCTTCGCCGGCTGCACCGTGACGCGCTTGCGGAAGATCCAGTAGGTCCACCCCTGGTAGATCAGGACGATCGGCGTGAACACGACGGCCACGACGGTCATGATCGTGAGGGTATAGGGCGTGGAGGAGGCGTTGGTCACCGTGAGGCTGAACGCCGGGTCGGTGCTCGAGGGCATGACGTCCGGGAACAGCGCGAGGAACAGGCTCACGACCGCGAGCCCGATGGCGACCGCGGAGCCCAGGAACGCCCAGCCCTCACGGCGAAGCCGGTTGGCCGCCAGACCGCCGACGAAGGACAGGGCGGCGACCGCCGCCACGACGGCTGAGAACACGGTCCCGGTCTGGAGGTTGGCCCACGCCAGGAACGCCACGGCGACGACCGCGGTCACGAGGCCCACCGGCGTGACGAGGCGGTTGGCGCGCTGCCGGAGGTCGCCGTCGGTCTTGAGCGCCAGGAACACGAGGCCGTGGGTGAGGAACAGGAGCAGCGTCGTCGCGCCGCCGAGGAGCCCGAACGGGTTGAGCAGCGTGAACAGGTCGCCGGTGTAGTTGCGGTGCGCGTCGATCGGCACCCCGGCGACGATGTTGGCGAACGCCACGCCCCACAGCAGGGCGGGCAGGAAGCTGGAGACGGCAATGAGCGTGTCCCAGCGCGTCCGCCACTCCACGGCACCGCGCTTGTTGCGGTACTCGATCCCCACCCCTCGCACGATCAGCCCGACGAGGATGAGGAACAGGGGCAGGTAGAAGCCCGAGAACAGCGTCGCGTACCACTCGGGAAAGGCGGCGAACGTCGCGCCGCCGGCGACCAGGACCCAGACCTCGTTGCCGTCCCAGACCGGGCCGATGGTGCGCAGGATGGCCCGGCGCTCGGGCTCGTTGCGGCCGAGGATCGGCAGCAGCATGCCCACGCCGAAGTCGAAGCCCTCGAGGACGAAGTAGCCGATCCAGAGGACGGCGATGAGGGCGAACCAGATGGTGGTGAGCTCCATCTCCGTGCTCCTAGTATCCGAAGCCGGGCTCGGCCTCGGCAGCTTCCTGCTCGGCCTCGTGCTCGAATGTCTTGTCGGTGGCGGCCTCGGGCAGGCCGGCGCGGACGCGGCGGACCATGAGGCCCGCCATGACCACCGCCAGCGCCCCGTAGAGGACGGTGAAGCCGATCACCGTGATCAGCACCTCGGCAACGGTCGAGGTGGGCGACACGGCGCTGGCCGTGGGCATCAGCCCGAACACGATCCAGGGCTGGCGGCCGACCTCCGTGAACAGCCAGGCGAAGCTGTTGGCGGCCAGCGGCAGGAACGGCAGCAGAATCGCCACCGTCGTCGCGCCGCGCCCCGGGACCCGGCCCTTGCGCAGGCTGAGGAGGAACCACACGGCGGCCAGGGCCGCCAGGACGCCCGTGCCGATCATGAGGCGGAAGGTCCAGTAGGTGACCGGCGTGTTGGGGGTGTAGTCGCCGGGACCGTACTTCGCGGTCTCCTGCGCCTGGAGGTCGTTGATGCCTTGGACCTTGCCGTCGAACGAGCCGGTGGCGAGGAACGAGAGCAAGTTCGGGACCCGGATCGAGAAGACGTTCTGGCTCCCGTCGAGCGTGCCGATCGTGAACAGCGAGAACGAGGCGGGCTGCTCGGTGTTCCAGAGCGCCTCGGCGGCCGCCATCTTCATCGGCTGCTGTTCGGTCATGATCTTGCCCTGCATGTCGCCGGTGACGGCCACGACCAGGCCCGAGATCAGGAGCGTCGCGGCGCCCGCCTTCGCGACGGCGCGGAAGGCGCCCTCGTCCTCGGTCCGATGGCGGAGGAGACGCCACAGCGCGACGCCGGTCAGCAGGGCGCCGGTGGTCATGAACGCGGCCGCGATCGTGTGCGGGAACGTGATCAGTGCGGTCACGTTGGTCACCACCGCGAAGAAGTCCGTGAGCTCGGCGCGGCCGGCGGCCTGGTTGACCTCATAGCCCACCGGGTGCTGCATCCAGGCGTTGGCCGCGAGGATGATGTACGCCGAGATGGCGGTGCCGATGGCGGCGATCCAGATGGTCGCCAGGTGCACGCCCTTGCCCAGGCGGTCCCAGCCGAAGATCCACAGGCCCAGGAAGGTCGACTCGAGGAAGAACGCGAGCAGGCCCTCGATGGCCAGCGGGGCACCGAAGATGTCGCCGACGAAGCGGCTGTAGCTGCTCCAGTTCATGCCGAACTGGAATTCCTGGACGATGCCGGTGACGACGCCCAGGGCGAAGTTGATCAGGAAGAGCTCGCCCACGAATCGCGTGATCCGCAGGTACTGCTCCTTGCCGGTCCGGTACCACGCCGTCTGGAAGGCGGCCGTGGCGAACGCCATCCCGATCGTCAGCGGGACGAAGAGGAAGTGATAGACGGTGGTGATCCCGAATTGCAGTCGGGACAGCATCAGCGGGTCCACAGGCGGTCCTCATCCTCCTGAGCGGCGCGGCAGCTCGCTACTGACCTTGGGCACATCGCGGCCTGAGTTCCTCAGGCGCTACCCGTGCTGGCCTATCGTGCGCGCGCCGCGGGCCGATTCATGGTGCGTCCGCACCAAACTCGCGGGACCTTTCGGCGGGCTTCTCGCCGGGCCGGCGGTCCCACACGACCCGTGGCGCATCGCCAGGAGCACGGTCTCGAGCCGGTTTGAGGGCGCCCAGCTTGCGGGCGATGTCGCGTGGTTGCGCGCGGTCAGGACGCTGATCGTCAGCGACTCGGCGATCTCGTCGATCGAGGTCCTGGGCCAGCCGGCCCAGGACCTCGAGCTCGCGACGGGTCAGGGTCTCCACCAGGGGCTGCTCGCCCTCCGGCGCCGGCGCCACGCGGCGCGCCATCGCGTGTACGGGCTGCCCGGCTCTCGCTCAGCCGCCGCTCGGCACGGCCGACATTGGCTCCGCTGCGTGCCGGGCGCGGAGCGCGACGTCGGCCGCAGCGTGCTATTCCCGGTCCGTTCGGTCCTCGATCTCCCACGCGTGGTCGAGCGCGTGCCAGGCGATCCGCCGGGCCGCGTACCGGGGCGGCCACTTCTTGCCGGCGATCGCGCTGCCGTCCGAGGGTTGGCGCAGCACGGCGAGGACGTCGGCGCGCATGGCCTCGATCGCCGCCCGGCTGCCGGCCTCGTGCTTGCGGCCGATCGCCCAGGCGTAGCCGGTGTCGGCGCCGTTGACGTGGTCGACGATGGCGCTGCGGTCCCTGCCGCCGCCGCGGGGGCCCTTGCGCAGCTCCTCCGGCGCCGCCGCTGCGATCCGGTCGAGCGCCTCCCACGCCGCCTCGACGAGGGCGGCCTCGCGCTCGGCCTCGGCCGGCGTGGCGGGCAGGCGGTCGGTCGCCGTGACCATCGCCGGGATCCCGTAGGCGCTGGCGCCGTTGCCGGGGACCCGCTCGACCACCTCCAGGACGATGTCGTCGAGGGGGAATGGCTGGCCGGCGGCCTCGGCGATCAGCGCGTACCGCGGCAGCTTGGCCGAGAGCGCCTCAAGGGCGGCGTTCTCGTCGCGGCCGCCGCGCGAGAGCCCGGGCCAGTCGAGGGCGGACGCGAAGGCCTTCTTGGGCGTCGTCTCGATGAGGACGCGGAGCGTCGGCATGCGCGCAGTATGGCTCAGCCCCGCCGCTCGCCCCTGATGGCGCGCGCGGCGCGCCAAATCGCCAGCCGGTAGACGGTTGGGGTCGGGATTGGCGCGGCCCGTGCGCCAACGCATGCGTGCGGCGCGCGGCCGGCGCCAATATCTGCCCTGCCTTCCGTGCAGGGGCCGATTTGGCGCTCCCCGAGCACCGCCGGGGAGGTCAGCGGGCAGTCGCTGCCCGCAGTCTCGCCACGAGCGCAGCGAGCGCCGACGTGTCCCGCCCGTCCGGCCCCAGCGCGTCGACCAGCGCCGAGGCCACGATGACGCCAGCCGCGCCGGCGCCGGCGATGGCCCGGACATGCGCCGGCTTCGACACCCCGAATCCCACCGCCACCGGGACCGGGGAGACGGCGGTGACATCGCGGATGAGGTACGTCACCGTCGGCGGCAGCGAGGCGCGCGCGCCCGTGACGCCCACCAGCGACACGCAGTACAGGAACCCGCCGGACCGCGCCGCGACGGCCGCGCGCCGCGGAGGGGCGGTCGTCGGGGCCACCAGGTACACGACGGCGATCCCGGCCTCGGCCGCCACCGCCTCGAACGGTGCGCCCTCGTCGGGCGTGAGGTCCGCGACGATCACGCCGGCGACCCCGGCCCTGGCAAGGCCGAACGCGCGATCTCGGCCGTCGCCCCCGCCGATCAGCTGGTTCGCGTAGCCCATCGCCACGACCGGCACGCGAGGCCGGGCGGCGGCGATCCGCGCGACGAGGGCGAGACTCGAGTCGAAGGTGGCGCCCGCGGCGAGCGCCCCCTGCGACGCCCGCTGGAGGGTGGCCCCGTCGGCGAGCGGGTCGGAGTACGGCAGGCCCACCTCGAGCAGATCGGCCCCTGCGTCGATCGCCGCGCAGGCCGCCGCGAACGAGCCCTCGGCGTCGGGGTAGCCCGCGACGACGTACGGGATCAGCGCGGCGCGCCCCTCCGCGTGCGCGCTGGCGAACGCGGCGGCGATGCGCGCGGCGCCCGCCGTCGAATTGGTGTGCATCGCACGCCTCGGCGCGGCGACGGCCCCGCCCGCAGAACCCGTCATCGCGCGGCCTCCCACGGCTCCACGTCGGCGAAGCGCTCGAGCGCCGCCATGTCCTTGTCGCCGCGGCCCGAGAACCCGATGAGCAGCACCGAATCCTCGGCGAACGCCACGCCCGAGCCCTTGAGCCCGGCGAGCAGCTTGGGCAGTGCCGCCACGGCATGCGAGGTCTCGAGCGCCGGCAGGATCCCCTCCAGGCGGGTGACGGCCTTCATCGCGGCGATCGCCTCGCGGTCCGTGGCCGTGCCCACCTCCATGCGGCCCGCCTCGGCCAGCGCGGCGAGCTGCGGCCCGACACCCGGGTAGTCGAGCCCGGCCGATGCCGACACCGCCTCGACCACCTGGCCGTCACGGTCCTGGAGCATCAGCGAGCGGCTCCCGTGGAGGATCCCCGGGGTGCCGCCGGCGATCGCCGCTGCGTGGCGGCCGGTCTCCACGCCGTCGCCCGCCGCCTCGGCCACCGCGAGCCGGACGCCGGTCTCGCCGATGAACCGCGCCAGCAGCCCGATCGCGTTCGACCCTCCGCCCACGCACGCGAGCGCGAGGTCCGGCAGCCGGCCCTCCACAGCGCGCAGCTGGGCGGCCGCCTCGTCGCCGATCCGCCGCTGGAAGTCTCGGACGATCGTCGGGTAGGGGTGCGGCCCCATCGCCGAGCCCAGGACGTAGTGCGTGGTCTCGACGTTGGTCACCCAGTCGCGCATCGCCTCGTTGACCGCGTCCTTGAGCGTGGCCGTGCCCGAGGTGACCGCGCGAACCTCCGCGCCGAGCGCGCGCATCCGGAGCACGTTGGGCGCCTGCCGGCGGATGTCCTCCTCGCCCATGAACACGACGCAGGGCAGCCCGAGCAGTGCGCACGCGGTCGCCGTGGCAACGCCGTGCTGGCCGGCGCCGGTTTCGGCGATGACCCGCGACTTGCCGAGTCGGCGCGTCAGCAGCGCCTGGCCCAGCGCGTTGTTGATCTTGTGGGCGCCGGTGTGCGCGAGGTCCTCGCGCTTGAGGTACAGCCGGAAGCGCCCGGGGATCGCGGGCAGGTTGCGACGGCCCCTGGCCAGGGCCTCGCCCCGGAGGCGGGCAGCCTCCGCGGCCACGGCGGTGGCGAGCCGGTCCGCCCGGTACAGCGGCGTCGGCCGGCCCGCGAAGTGCGCGAGCAGGTCGTCGAGCTCCGCCCAGAACCGCGGGTCGTGGCGGAGCGCGTCGTAGGCGTCTTCGAGCTGCTGGAGCGCCGCCATCAGCGTCTCGGGCACGTAGCGCCCGCCGAAGTCGCGTTCCTTGCCCCAGCGACCTGCCGCGTCGGTCTCGAGCAGGCCGGCGTGGACGGGCGTGGGCCCGAACGCGATGTTGGGCCGATGCCGACGCGCGTCGCGGGCGCGCTTGGCGAACAGCGCCACCTTGAGCGGGTCCTTGCGCGGGCGTTCGCCGGTGGCACGCGGCGCCTCCACCCCGGACGCCACGTCCACGCCCACCGCCGGGATCGCGAGCAGCGCCTCCGCGACGTTGCCTGCGCCCAGCCCCCCGGCAAGGGTGATCGGGACCTCGCGTGCGACGGCCAGTGCCAGCTCGACTGCCACCCGGGTGCCCGTGCCACCGGGGTGCGGGCCTCCGGCGGCGTCGAGCAGGATCCGCTCGGCACCGGCCCGGAGGAAGGCCCGGGCCGTCCCGACCACCTCGTCCGCCGGCGTGTCAGCGCTGACGCGCAGCGCCTTCCAGGCCGGGCGGCCGATGCGAGCGACCGCCTCCGGGGGCTCCTCGCCGTTGAGCTGCACCGCATCGGGGTTGACCGCGGCCACGATGCCCGCGAGCTCGGCCGGCGCGAGGTCCACCGTGACGGTGACGATCCGCACCAGCGGGTCCGCGCCACGGGCAAGCGCCGCCAGCCGGACGCCCGTGTCGAGCGTGAGCGCCCGCGGCGTCCCCGGCGCGAAGTTGAGCCCGATCGCGTCGGCGCCGGCGCGGACTGCTGCCAGGACGCCTCCCTCGTCGGTCACGCTGCAGATCTTGACCAGCGGTCGGCGCGCCTCCGCGGCGAGGTCGCGCGGGTAGGAGCCCGCAGACACGAACGCGCGCGCCGCGGCGGCCGGGTCGGGCGAGCGCATCAGCGCCTCCCCCACCAGCGCGGCGTCGAACCCGGTCGCGCGCCAGCGGGCGACGGTGGCGGTGTCGCGCACGCCGCTCTCGGCGATCGCGATCCGGTCGCCGGGGATCAGGTCGCGCATCCGGACCGCGCGCTCCGGGTCCACGTCGAGCGTCCGCAGGTCCCGACTGTTGACGCCGATCAGTCGCGCATCGGTCGCGAGCGCGGCGTCGAGCTCGCGGGCGTCGTGCGCCTCGACGAGCGGCTCGAGGCCCAGGGCGCGTGCCTGCGCGACGAGCCGGGCCAGGCGCGCCCGCGGGTGGAGCACGGCCAGCAGCAGCACGAGGTCGGCCCCCGCGGCGCGGAGGAGGTCGAGCTGGCGCGGGTCGACGACGAACTCCTTGGCCAGCACCGGCACCGACACGGCGGCGCGCACGGCGCGGAGGTCGTCGACGGAGCCGCCGAACCAGTGCGGCTCGCACAGGACCGAGATCGCGGCGGCGCCGCCCGCGGCGTAGGCGCGGGCGCGGGCGATCGCGTCGTCGCCGAGCGCGATGTCCCCGGCCGACGGGGAGCGCCGCTTGACCTCGGCGATGAGGTGGAGGCCGGGCGCCGCAAGCGCCTCCGCGACGGGTCGCGGAGCGGGGGCCGAGGCCAGGGCGGCGCGGAGCCCGGAGCGGCCCAGGGCGTCGAGCTCTGCGGCGACGTCGGCGGCGCGGCGGGCGGCGATCTCCGCCACGACGCCGCCGCGGGCAGACGAGCGGGCCGAGGAGCGGGCCGACGACGCGGATCCCGACACGGGTCGCGGCCTGGTCGCGGTCATGCCGGCGCCCCTTCGGCCGCCATCGCCGCCATCGCCGCCTCGTGCTCGCGCCGGTCCGCGCGCAGCTCCTCGAGCAGCTCCATCGCGAGCCCCGCGTCGATCGTCAGCGACGCCTTGTCGATCCCCTCCTCGAGCTGGCCCACGACGCCCGCGACGAGCAGCGCTGCCCCGGCGTTGAGCAGCACGACGTCGCGACGGGCGCCGGGCTCGCCGCGCAGCACCGACTCGGTGATCCGCGCGTTGAACTCGGCCGTGCCGCCGAGGAGGCGCCTCGTCGGGGCGACGGTGAGCCCGAGCTTCGCCGCGCTGATCTCGTGGCGAGCGACCACGCCCTCCGGCCCGACGTGGTACAGCACGCCGGACCCGTCGAGCGGCAGCTCGTCCACGCCGTTGCCGTGGATGATGAACGTGCGCTCCGTGCCCAGGCGCCCGGCCACCTCGGCCAGCTTCGGCGCCACGGCCGCGTCGCCCACGCCGATCAACGCGCGTCTTGCGCCGGCCGGGTTGGTGAGCGGACCCAGCAGGTTGAACGCCGTCCGCACGCCGATCTCGCGGCGGGTGGGGCCGGCGTACTTCATCGCCGGGTGGAACAGCATCGCGGACATGAACGCGAAGCCGTGGTCGCGCAGCGAGGCCGCAGCCGAGTCGGCGTCGTGGTCGATCCGCACGCCCAGCGCGTCGAGCACGTCGGCCGAGCCCGACTTCGAGGTCATCGCCCGGTTGCCGTGCTTGGCCACGACCACGCCCGCCGCGGCCACGACCAGCGCCGACGTCGTGGAGATGTTGAACGTGTTCGACCCGTCGCCGCCGGTCCCGACCACGTCGATCGCGCCCGCCGGCGCCTCCACGTGGAGCACGCGCTCGCGCATCGCGGCCGCGAAGCCGGCCAGCTCGTCGGCGGTCTCGCCGCGCATCCGGAGGCCCATCAGCAGCGCCGCGAGCTGGGAGGGCGTGGCCTCGCCGTCCATCACCGCGCCCATCGCCGCGGCGGCCTGCTCCATGGTGAGGGTCCCGCCCTCGACGATCGTCGCGAGGGCGGCGCGGACCTGGTCGCTCATCGGGTGGCCTCCATGGCCGTGGTGACGGGTTTGGGCTCGGGCTCGACGAGAGCGGTCGCGCCGTCGTTGCGGGTGTCCGGCGTGGCGTCGGGCGCGACGCCGGCCTCGGGGACGTCCATGCCGCGCGTGGCGAACGAGCCCACCGCCGCGTCGAGGCGCGACGCCTCGCCCTCCCCCGCCAGCCGGAGGAAGTTCGCGAGCAGGTGCGGGCCGTCGGGCGTGAGCACCGACTCGGGGTGGAACTGGACGCCCTCGAGGGGCAGCGTGCGGTGGCGGATGCCCATGACCACGCCGTCCTCGGGGCTGGTGGCGGTGACGATGAAGTCCGCCGGGAGCGTGGCCCGGTCCACGCACAGGGAGTGGTAGCGCGCGGCCTGGAAGCCCTCGGGCATGCCGGCGAGCAGCCCCAGCCCGTCGTGGTGAACGGCCGACGCCTCGCCGTGGACGAGCGTGGGGGCGCGCGTGATCGTGGCGCCGAATGCCTGGCCCATCGACTGCATCCCCAGGCACACGCCCAGCAGCGGGATGCCCCGCTCCGCCGCGACGCGGATCGCGCCCATCGACACGCCCGCGTCGTCGGGGGTGCCCGGACCGGGCGACACGACGATGCCCCGAAGCCCGGCGCCGGCGTCGTCCGCGAGTGCCTCGACCTCGCCCACCGTCACCGCGTCGTTGCGCACGACCCGCACCTCGGCGCCCGCCGCCTGGAGCGCTTGCACCAGGTTGAACGTGAACGAGTCGTAGTTGTCGATCATCAGGATCACGAGCCCGCCCCCTCCCCTGCGGCGACGGGCTCGACGCCGGCGCCGGCGCTCGCCGCCTCCGTCCCGTCGGTCCCGGCCGGCCGTCGCGAGGCGGCAGGCTCAGCGGCCAGCTCGATTGCCCGGCGCATCGCCGCCGCCTTGTGCTCGGTCTCCTCGAACTCGCGCTCGGGCTCGCTCCTGGCGACGATCCCGGCGCCCGTGTGCACGTGCGCGAGGCCGCCCTTGAGCACGGCGCTGCGGATGGTGATCGCCGTGTCGAGGTTGCCGTCGTAGCCCAGGTAGCCCACGGCCCCACCGTACAGCCCCCGGCGCTCGCCCTCCGCCGCGGCGATCAGCTGCATCGCCCGGATCTTGGGGGCGCCCGACAGGGTGCCGGCCGGGAAGACGGAGCGCAGCGCGTCGAGCGCGTCGAGCTCGGGGCGGAGCTTCGCCTCGACGTGGCTGACCAGGTGCAGCACGTGGCTGTAGCGCTCCACCTCCATGTACTGGCTGGTGCTCACGGTGCCCGGCCGGGCCACGCGCCCGAGGTCGTTGCGCCCCAGGTCGACGAGCATCACGTGCTCGGCCCGCTCCTTGGGGTCGCGGATCAGCTCGTCAGCCAGGCGGTCGTCGTCGGCCTGGGTGGCGCCGCGCGGCCGGGTGCCCGCGATCGGGTGCGTGCTCATCTTGTCGCCGACGACCTGGACGAGGAGCTCCGGGCTCGCGCCCACGACCTCGAACGCCGGGGTGCGGGTGAAGAACAGGTAGGGGCTGGGATTCACCCGTCGCAGCGCCCGGTAGAGTGCGATGCCGTCGAGCTGGCGGCCATCCGGCCCGGCCGGGAGCTCGAAGCTCTGGCGGCGCGCGAGGACCACCTGGATCGCCTCGCCGGCGGCGATCGCGTCCTTCGCCCTCTCCACGGCGTGCATGTACTGGTCGCGGCCGAGGCTGGTCTCGACCTGGCCAAGGCGCGCGGCGTCGTCGGTGGCGGGGCGAGGGGCGGCGGTCGGGGCGAGCTCTGCGGCGGATGGCCGGGCGGTGCGCTCGAGGGCCTCGAAGATGGCGCGCTCGGCGATGCGGTAGCGGCCCTCGAGGTCAGGAGCGTCCGTGTGGAGCGAGGCGATCGCCGAGATCTGGTGGGTGAGGTGGTCGAAGACGATGACGAGGTCGGTCTCGATGTAGCTCGCGAGCGGGACGCCGACGGGGTCTCGGTCCGGGCGCGGGACGGAGGGCTCGAAGGTCGAGATGGCGTCGTAGCTCAGCGCGCCCACCGCGCCGCCGGTGAACCTGGGCATCCCCTCCACGGGCGCCACGCGGCGGCGGGGCACGAAGGCGCGGAGCGCGGCCAGCGGGTCTGTGGTGGTGGTCGTGGTGACGGGCAGGTCGGGCGCGTACGCGGTCACGCCCACCTCGCGGCTGGTCGTGCGGGCCTCGCCGTCGCGGACCTCGAGCAGCCGCCGCGGGCCAACGCCGAGGAAGCTGTACCGGCCGAGGCGCTCGCCGCCCTCGACCGACTCGAGCAGGTACGCCGGCGTGACGCCGTCGTCGAGCCGCAGGAACGCGCCGATGGGCGTCTCGAGATCCGCCGTGCGCGTGGCGCGCAACAGGATCGTGTCGGCGGTGCCGGCGAGGCGCTTGGTCTCGCCCAGGCTCAGCGGGTTGGTCATGGCGTCAGGTCCTTGAGAATCGAAAACGACCGTAGTTCGTCCTGTCGGGACGAAAGGTCGTTGCTCCTTCCGCGGTGCCACCCGTGTTCGGCGTGTGCCGCTCTCTGACCGACGGAGCCGGGTCCGCGGGTCCGTCCCGCGACCGCCTCGATCGGCGCTGCCCTGTATCGCTGGCGCTCTGCGCCGGAGCCTACTTGTCGTCCGCGACGTCCCTGATCGCCTTCGCGTCCTGCGCTCCGCGTCCTGGTTCGCCGCCCCGCGTTCGGTCCGGGGGCTCCCGGGTCCATTCGCCGCCGATGCCACCCCGGCTCGCACCAGCCGCCGGGTCTCTGGAGTGGCGCTCGAGGGGTACTCGTCCCGATCGATGCCTCGTGTTCAGTTGTGAGGCCGGAGTATCGGCCCGTCGCCGCGGGCCGTCAAGCGCGCTCTGTTCCGCTGGCGTCCCACCTCGTCGGCCGGCCGTCGCCTCACAGGCGACGGTTTCGGCTGCTCCCGCGTGGATCGTCGCCTGCCAGGCGACGAACGGACACCGGGGCCCCGAGAACGTCGCTCCTGAGGCGACCGGCGGACCGGGCGCCGCCCCAGCGCCGACCTGGCCGCGCGTCACCTTGGGGCGCGGGCGCGGCCGTGCCGGCCGGCGGGGCACGTCGCCGGCCGGCACAACAGGCGCGCTACCGGTTCGCGATCCGGTGCGCCTTCGCGATCAGGGCGTACCCGGCGTCGTTGGGATGGATGTTGAAGCCCTCGCCGATGTGCGTGAGCTCGAGCCCCCGGCCCTCGAAGTCGGGGTAGCTGTCGACCGGGATGGCCCCCATCGTGGCGGCGGTGCAGCCGATGATGTCATCGAGGCCCACGTTGGCCACGTTGCCGAGCGCAGAGCAGTCCACGACACCGTCAGCGCCCCGCAGCCCTCCGGCCACGATCGGCTCGAACGGGCTGCCCGTGCCGCTGAAGGCGTTGTACGGCAGGAGGACGAACATCTTCTCCGGCCCCGGGTCGCGGTCGAGCGCTGCCTGCAGCGTGCCGATGATGATGGGCAGGTTCGCCTGCACGCCGCTCATGCCCGAGGCCAGGAGCGCCTGGCACGTGGCCGACCCGAAGTCGACGACGCACGGGTCGTCAGGCTCGTTGATCAGGTTCAGCAGGTCGTTGCCGCCGATGCTGATCGTGACCACCCGCGTGTCGGTCGTCGGGTCGTCGATGAGGGCGGCGGCAGGCGCGAGCTCGCGTTCGATGAACGAGCCGGTGGTCTCACCGCGGATCGCGAGGTTGAACATCTGCTTCGCGCCGGCGTGGGACGTGCCGGCGAAGTAGTCCTCGAGCAGCGGCACGTAGGCGGTCGTTGTGGGGTCGGACGCGCCGTCGCCCCAGGCGAGCGAGTCGCCGAGGGCGATGTAGCGGGTGGCTGGCTCGGCCGCGGCCGCGGGCGCCGCCAGCGCGGCGGTCATCACGACAGCCGCGAGCAGGGCATGGGTCCGGTGCATGACGCACCTCCGGTGTGGGTTCTTGGCACCCATGGAGACGCGCCCGCCGGAACAGCGTTGCAGGCGCCGGACCCAGCGCCCGGAGGAGCCGTCAGGACGGCCGGGTCAGCTTCGCATCGGGAATGGTCGGCTCGAAAAGCTCGACCGCGTTGCCCGACGGGTCCTCGATCAGGACCTGCTTGCCGCCCACGCCCACCACGAGTCCACGTCGGCCAGGCCCGCCGTGTCGATCTCCCCGATCGCGGCGATTCGGGTCTCGATGCCGCGGCCGGTCAGGACGCGGGCGATGTCCTCGCCAAGCCCGGCAGTGGTCCAGGTGGCGCTGCAGTACACGATCGCGGCGGTCGGCATGCGGGAGATCTTCGATCCGCCGGGCGCCACACCGAGAGGGCCACACGGCCGGAATTCCCCGAGGCCCCGCCATCCCGACATCCCGGGGGAGCCAGAGGGGGAACGTTCGGCGAGGTGGACCAGTCTCGCCGCGGCCCGATCGTCATGAAGCCAGGATGGCCGGAGTGGACACTGCCGCGTGTAGCGGATGGGTCAGTTGCAGAGCGGGTCCTGGGGATACGCGCCCCCTGGCATCCCGTCGGACGGACCCGCGATGCGTCCATCCACCCCGATGACGAAGGTGGCGACGTGGCCATCCTGCACATCGCGCTCGGGGACGACCACCCGGGCCGACTGCACGTCGGCACCCGCGCTGATCGACACATCAACCTCGCCCGGGCGCAGCGTCTGCGAGAGGGTCGCGCATGCCGGTGCCGTTGTGCGGCCCGCGGCGCCGAGGATGGGGGTGCCGAGGAGGCCCGCCCCCTGCCAGCTCACGGTGGCGTCGTCATGGGCGTAGTTGAGGACGATGAGGTCCACGGGCGAGGTGCAGCCGCAGGACCAAGGAGCCGACAACAAGACCGCCGGGATCGCGATCACGAGAGCGACGAGGGCGATGGAGCCGAGGCCGTGGGCGAGCTGTCGCCCCGTCCTCGCGGATCCCCATCCCTTCGGCTGCTCCGGCATCGTCCCCTCCCAATGGCGTCGGGCACTCTGGGGCCGCATCGCTGCCAGCGTGGCGGAGCGGGTGAGATTCGAACTCACGAGAGCTTGCGCCCCGGCGGTTTTCAAGACCGCTGCCATCAACCACTCGGCCACCGCTCCGCCGGGGAGCATAGCGCCCGCGCGCCGCGCCAGGATCGATGCGCCGACAGGCCGAACCATCGACCGAGGGCCCTTTGCGTCGACAGCGGCAACGTCCATCGTCGTCGCGGGCTCGAGTGGTGCGGGGACGGGGCCCGGGAGAACGTCATGGACAGAGAGCATGCGGGGATCGTGCGCGTCGTGGTTTCGGCCATCGTCGCGCTCCTGCTCGCCCTGAGCGGGCTCCTGACGCTTGCGGTGCCCGAGGCTCATTCGGCCTCATTCCTGATCCGACTGGAGGCCGGGCCCCAGCCCGCCGTCACGTTCTCCTCCAACTGGATGGTCACGGGCCGGCGGAGCGTGACGCTCACGTCGCCGTCCACCGTGTACAGCTCAGCCCGGACGACGGTCCCCGGCCGGGGCGTCTACCTCCGGGTCGCCAGCGGCTCGCTCGCCGGATGGTGGGTCGCCGAGGGCAGGACCGCGTACCGGCCGGGGATCGTCACGGCCGCGGTCTACACGCCCGCGCGAACCGTCCGACTTGCGGCCGCCCGCTATGAGCTCTACCGCTTCGACTCGTCTGGCGCGCTCACCGCCGCCAAACGCCTGGTGACCACGACGAGCACGTCCCTGCAGGCCGACCGGGCGGCCGTGGTCAACGGCCTCCGACACGCCCGCATCGCCAGCGGCACGTGGGCCGGCTGGTGGCTGCCGGGCACGCTGGCGGCACCCGAGCGGATCACCTGCACCGCGGGCTCCCCGCCGCGGGCGACGACGGGTCGCATGGTCCGGTCGGTGCCCGCCGCCACCCGCGAGATCGCGCTCACCTTCGACATGGGCGGCCGGCTGACACCGGCGATGTCGATCCTCCGGTACCTCGAGCTCGAGCGCGTCTGCGCGACGGTCTTCCCGACCGGCGCCGCCGCCACGACGACCATCGGCCGCCAGGTCATGGCCGAGATCCGCGCCCACCCCGAGCTGTTCGAGCTCGGGAACCACACGCAGCACCACTGCAACCTGCGCGATGGCGGCGGCGGCGCGTCGTGCCCGGCGTCGCCGCCGTCCGCGGCCTTCATGACGTCGGAGCTGCGGGTCGCCGACAGCACGATCGCCGGCCTGACCGGCCGCCACACGACCCCGTACTGGCGTCCGCCCTACGGCGCCGTCAACACCTCGCTCGTCACGGTCGCCGCCCGAGCCGGCTGGCCGTACGCGATCATGTGGTCCACGGACACCATCGACTGGCGGGCCCCCGCCGACGGCGGGCCGACCGCCGCCTCCGTCGCGGCCAAGGTCATCGCGAGCCGCACGGCCGGCGGGATCGTGCTGATGCACCTCGGCGGGTACCCGACCCGCAACGCGCTGCCGGCGATGCTCACCGGCCTGCGCACCGCGGGCTACACCGCCACGGCCGTGTCCGCGCTGTACCGCTGAAGGACGGGTGCTCCCGACACGAAGGACGGGCGCCCTGCCGGATGGCGGCGGGCGCCCGCGCCAGGGTAGCCGGAGGAGCTAGCGGCTCTCGATGACCACCGTGTTGGCCAGCTTGTCGTGCCAGCCCTGGCGGTGCGCGTCGATCAGGATCCAGATGAACCCGATGTAGAAGACGAGGCTGTTGATCCAGTAGCCGATGAGCCGCAGGATCGCCTGGCCACCGGTGACCGGGCCCCCGTCCACCTCACGGACCACGCGGATGTTCAGCATCTTCATGCCCGGCGTCGCGCCGCCGTGGGACCAGAACCACGGGAAGTACCCGAGCGAGATCACGAGCAGCGCGATGAACCACACGAGCGCGCCGCCCCCGACGGCCGCGCCGCTGTTGGAGGCGGCCCCCGCCGACATGACGATGCCGAGGATGATCGTCACCGCGACGATCAGGATTCCGGCGACGATCGTGTCCACGATGTAGGCGACGAGGCGCGCGCCGCCGCTCGCGTAGGCGATCCCCGGCGCCGGCCCGGCGACCGGCGGGACCCAGTTCTGCTGGGGCGGCTGGCCGTAGGGCGGCTGGGAATACGGCTGCTGGCCGTAGGGGGGCGGGCCTGACGGGGACTGGTTGAAGGGCGGCGGCTGCTGCGCCATGGAGGCTCCTCCTCGCTCGGGGCGACGGCCTCGTTCCCGACGCCCCCTCAGGCGCCTGCCGTCAGGCCAATCCTATCCGTCCCGAGATACGGCCGGAGCACCTCCGGCACGGCCACCGACCCGTCGGGCAGCTGGTACGCCTCGAGGATCGCGGCCACGATGCGCGCGAGGGCCAGCCCGGACCCGTTGAGCGTGTGGACCAGCTCCGGCTTGGCGCCCGGGGCGGGGCGGTAGCGGATGGCCATGCGCCGCGCCTGGTAGTCGCCGAAGTTGGAGCACGAGCTGACCTCGAGCCACTTCTCGACGCCCGGCGCCCACACCTCGAGGTCGTACTTCTTGCGCTGCACGAAGCCCATCTCGCCGGTGCTCAGCAGGAGCACCCGGTACGGCAGCTCGAGCCGCTGGAGCAGCACCTCGGCGCGGCCGGTCATCCACTCGAGCGCCGCTGCGCTGTCCTCCGGCTTCTCGAACAGCACCATCTCGACCTTGTCGAACTGGTGGACGCGCAGGATGCCGCGCGTGTCCTTGCCGGCCGCGCCCGCCTCGCGGCGGAAGCAGGGCGAGTAGGCGGCATAGCGGATCGGCAGCTCCGA
>JAJYMP010000548.1 GCA_021786915.1 Chloroflexota bacterium | reverse complement strand
TCGTCTCGCGGGCCACCGGCACGAGGTCGAACAGGCGGAACCGTAGCAGCGCCACGGCGTACATGAGCGCCGCGGCGTCGAAGCCGATCACGCCCGAGATGATGTTCGGCAGGTACACGATCTCGAAGACGCCGATCGGATAGAGCACGCGGATCGCCAGCTGGCCGACCAGGATCAGCGCGACCGGGGTGCGATGGGCGGGGGAGCGCACGAAGAGCAGGAGGAGGACCGCCGTCGAGAGGACGAACAGCAGCACCACCACGCCGGCGAACACCAGGCCCAGGGGCGTTCGAGCGCCCTGCACCTGCGCGCCGTTCCACCACACGCTGCTCCACGTCAGGGCGCCGCCGTCGAGTCGAGCCCGACGTGGGCGATCGTCACGCCCGCAAGGACGGCCACCACGGGACGGGTCAGCGCGCGCTCGAGCCCCGCATACTCGAGGGCGAACCAGAACGCCAGGACCACGCTCGGGATCGTCAGCGCATCGCGGAGGAGGAACCAGGCGCGTTGCGTGGCCAGGTCGGTCGCGGCGACTTCCGCCGCGCCCCCCACGCACCACAGCGCCAGCAGCAGGGCCACCAGGGCGAGCGGGAGGGCGCCCTTCGTGGTGGTGCGCCGTCGCCAGAGGTACAGCGCGATCGCCGCGATGAACGCGGCGGACCCGAGCGTGGGCCACAGCAGCGGGTCGTAGTGGTAGGCGCTCACCCCGCCACCCGGCGGCGGAGCTGGGGCGCGCTCACCGGCGTGCGTGCCCCAGCCGGCGACCGCGAGGGACGGCGCTCTCTCCCATCTGCGTCAGGGTGCACCTTGCGGCACAGCTTGCGTAGGGCCGATTGTCTCGGGTCGGTCGACCCGATCGGGGCGTGCGGCCGCAGCCGCTGCGCAACGGGCACGTGCGCGGGCTCGGGCGTCGATCGCCCGCTCGGGGCGCGGGTGCCGCGAGACGCAGGTGGGCGCCCCGCCCGCCGGACGGCCATACCATGTGCCGATGCGCCACGCCGTCGGCAGCGTCATCGTGTCCCTGTTCGCGATGGTGTTCATGCACGGCGCGTGGGTCCTCCGGCTGGTCAATCCCGTCTTCAGCCGGTATCTCGGCGCCGGTCTCCCGGGAGGGCCCAACGTGCTGCTCACCGTGCGTGGCCGGTCGAGCAGCCGCGAGTACCGCGTGCCGGTCGCGATGCTGGCGTTCCACGATCGGCGGTTCGTCCAGGCGGCCTTCGGCGAGGCCGGCCCGGTGCGCAACCTGCGCGCCGCAGGTCAGTCCCGCATCGTCAGGGGCCGCTCCCCCGCCCTCGTCGATGCGGTGGAGCTCGCTTCGGAGGCAGCCGCAGCCATCATGCGTGAGGCCCTCAAGCTGTTCCGGCGTTCGCGGCTCCTGGCCGCTGTCATCGGCCCGACGACCCGGCCCCCGGTCCGCGTGCTGCAGTACTTCGGGGTCCGGATCGACGACACGCTCGACCAGTACGTCGCCGGCGCTCGACGCCAGCCGCTCTTCGAGCTGCTCCCGCACAAGTAGGCCACCAGTTGCTCGCGCCCGCGAGTAGCGACGTCGGCGGACCACATCAGCGAAAGGATGACCGAGTTGGGTGACTGGAGAGACGAGACCCTGGCACGAGTGCGCGCCCTCATCCGGGAGGCCGACCCTGATGCGGCCGAGGAGTCGAAGTGGGTGAAGGCCAGTAAGGAGCTGGGGACCCCGACCCGGTCCCATGCCGGGGGCATCTGCACGGGCGAGACGTACAAGTCCGTCGTGAAGCTGACCTTCTACAAGGGCGCGTCCCTCGACGATCCGGCCAGGCTCTTCAACTCCAGCCTCGAGGGGAAGGTACGGCGCGCCATCGACATGCACGAGGGTGAGGAGCTTGATGCGACTGCGTTCAAGGCGCTCATCCGGGCGGCGGTCGCGCTCAATGCCTCCGGCGGAAAGAAGCCCACGAACCGCACGTGAGCTGCTCGCTGCCGTCTTTCTGACCCCGGCACAGGCGACGAGCGAGTGGTCGGCCTCGAGGGCCTAGCCGCCGACGACGGGCTCGGCGTCCCGGCATCCTCGTCACATCGTCCACACAGCACTCGGTCCGCGCGGCTCGATCGCGCACTCAGCCGACGCGGTACTCGACGGTTACCGACACGCTCACGGTCTGCTGGTAGACCGGCTGCGGCTCGGGTGGACAGACGGGCTGGAGCAGGGGCTTCGCCGTCGCCGAGGTTCCGCCTGCCGGGGCTCCGGGCACGCAGGTCGGCTGGTTCGGTTCGCTCGCCGCTCCCGCCATCGGCACGATGCCGTAGCCGGGCGACACCGAGGCGCTCACCGAGAGCACGCCGCTGATGGAGAGCCCAGTGTCCGCGGCGATGGTGTCCGCCTGCGCCTTCGCGTCGGCGAGGCCGGCCGCGAGGGCCGACTTCTGGGCGGCCGCGCGGTCGGAGCCGTCGCTCTGCATGTCGGCCTGCCCCACGCCCGTGACGACGATGGTGTGGTCGGGCGCGATGCCCGGGGAGCCCGGGAAGTACGGGTAGGCGATGGCGCCGGAGGCGGCGACCGCCGTGGCCGTGGATCCTCCGGACGTAACCGTCACGAGCCCCGCAGGCGCGCCCACGGCGGTACCCGTCGATGGGACGCTCGGCCCAGTCGAGGGGGTCGTGGCGGCGGCGCGGCCGGGCTGGGTCAGGCCCACACCAACCAGCAGGCCCGCCGCGAGGCCGAGGGCGATCCCCACTCCGAGGAACCGTGAGGTGCTGGACATGGCGGTTGCTCCTGTGCGCTGGGGCCTGATCATCGTCGGGGCCTGCACCGTGGGGACGCCCGCCAGGACAGATCGGTTCCGCGGTGGTCCCGGCCATGCCACAACGGCATCCACGATGGCCCCGCCGGTCCGTGGCCTGGCAGTCTGCCCGCGGCATGACTGTGCGGCCGGTGTAGGCTCCACGGGGACGGCGGCTGAGCCCCTGGCGCTGACCGTGCGGCCCCGCCCCGGGCGCCCCTCCGTCACCGGCAAGATGTGACAACCCGGATTGACACCTCGGATTGACGTCCCTGAGCACGAGAAGGCGACAACTTCGCCGGAGATTTCGAAAGAATCCCAGTGGGTGGATACGGCAGCGGACGTCACCGGAGCCTCACCCGACGTCGGCAGGTCGAGTGGTGCTGGGTCCTCGATGCCTACGCAATCCCGCGTCCCATCCGCGCCGGCAACGAGGGCTATCTCGATCTGACCCTGCCGGCCCTCGCGGTCATGGCGCAGGGCTGGTACCTCATCCGCGACGATGGCGCCGGGTACGAGCTTGACGTATGGGTCGGGACCGCGACGGCGCGATACCTGAGCCGCATCCGCCTGGACCAGATATCCCAATCCGTCGGCGGCCCCCGCCCGTGTCTGCGGTGCCCTGCATGTGGCGCGTCCGCAGGGAAGCTGTACTGGCCGCAGGAGGGCCACGGGGGATTCGGCTGCCGGCGCTGCCACGCGCTCGTCTACCGCAGCTCACAGGAGCGCACGCTCTCACTGGCGCAGCTGCGTGCGCGGGTGCACCGGCCCCTCCCCTCACTCGAGGCGATGCGGCGGCGCCAGGAGCGGCTGCCCGCGCGCGCTGCAGCGATGCAGGCGGCGAGAGGCGGGTCGCTCGGGCAGCCGCCCGCTTCATCGTAGCCGCAGTTCCGGACCGGGTACGTGGGGGCAGCCGACTCGCCGGAACGGTACTGGTGATGTGGGAGTAGCGGCGTCTTCCCGAAGATGACGCCTTCGCAACCTCCCGCGTCAGCGATGGTCCATGATGGGCCGTGAACGTCGCCGAGACACCACACAGGCATCCGGTTCACATCGCTCGCAGCAGGTCGTGAGTCATGCTGGATACCGCACCGCACGAGGAGCTCACCTCCCTCATCGCCGACGTCTACTCGGTCCTGGAGCGCGTGCAGGCTGGGGCTTCGACCGAGGAGATAGAGCTCAGAGTCGCCGCTGCACAGGCCACCATCGACAGGCTTCAGGAGATCGTTGGTGCAGGTCCTACGGGTGCTTTCAACGATCTGTCGCGCCATCTCCACTTCATCGTCCACTACCACCGGAAGAACCAGCCGGACAATTACGCGTCGGATCTGGTCGGGATCCGCGAGAGGGATCTCCCCGGCGTCATCAAGCTCGTCAGGACGTGGGGTGCCCCGGCGTACGACCCAAGCCTGCTGGCGGCGGTGCGGGTCTCGTGGGAAGCGCAGCACTATGCGAGCGCGGTCCGCGATGCGTTCATCATCCTCGAGGCACGTCTCCGAGATCTCGTCGACGCGGATCCTGGCGATGCAGTATCGGGCGTCCGCCTCGTCACGGCCGTGCTTGGGCCGACCAGCCCCACGCGCGTGGCCCTCCCGACGGACACATTCATGGGGAAGCTCACAGGCCCTGAAGCCGACGGAGCGTACGCCCTCGTCAAGGGCGCCTTCCAGCTGTTCAGAAACGCGACGGCACATCGCCCGATCGTCTACCAACGCCAGCAAGCGGAGGACGTCATTCGGCTAGTCAACCTATGTCTGATGCTGCTGCCACGGCCCGCGGGAGAGGATCATCCGCGGTAGCGACCA
>JAJYMP010000501.1 GCA_021786915.1 Chloroflexota bacterium | reverse complement strand
TCCGATCTCTACGGCGGAACGTCGCGGGCGGCGGATGACATGTGCCATGCCCTAGCAGCGCGCGGCCACTACGTGGAGCTCTTCACCACGAACGAGGACGGCAACGGCGTTCTGCCAGTGCCAGTCGGCTCACCGGTCCCCACGGACGGCTACACGACGAGGTACTTCGGGTACACCGGCCCCAACGGATACCCGATTTCGGGGGGGTTGTTCCACGCGCTCCAGCGGCGCGTGGGCGACTTCGACCTCGTAGACATCCACAGCATCTATCAGTTCCACACGCTCGTCGCGTCAGCCATCGCCCGGCGCAGGGATGTCCCGTACATCATCCGCCCTCATGGCACCCTTGACCGTTATCCGCGCGATCGGCACCGCTGGCGCAAGGCTCTCTACACGGCCCTCATCGAGCGGCGCAACCTCGATGGAGCCGCGGCCATCCACTACACGTCGGATCAGGAGCGTCGAGAGTCCGAGGAGACCCACATCCGAGCGCCGGGCTACGTAGTTCCGCTGGGAATCGATGTCGGGCAGTTCGCACAACACACGGGCGAGGGAGACATGCCGGCCGCGATCCCCCGCAACGTCCCACTCGTCACCTACCTGGGCCGCCTCGCCGAGGGCAAGGGGCTGACCACTCTGGTCGAGGCGTTTGCCAGCGTCACTCGAGGAGGGACGCACGCGCACTTGGTGCTCGCGGGCCCCGACAGCTGTGGCCTCCGGGCCCGGCTCGAGGGCCATGTGGCAGAGCTGGGGATTGCGAACCTTGTGACCTTCACGGGCATGTTGATGGGCCTGCCTAAGGTCGCCCTTCTGCAGCGATCTCGCCTGTTTGTGCTTCCGTCACGACACGAGAACTTCGGGACGTCCGTCGTCGAGGCGATGGCTTCGCGGGTTCCTGTCGTTGTCTCCAGCGGGGTAGCGATCCACCCCGACATCCACGCGGCGGATGCCGGTCTCGTCGTCGAGCGAACGACCGCAGGCGTGGCGGACGCGATCGGGCGCCTCCTCACCGATGATACTGCCAGGGAACGCATGGCCAGCGCGGCCGTGGCCTTGGCGCGCGGGACATACTCCCTCGAGGCCATGGGAGAGGGGCTTGAGCGGATGTACGAGTTCGCATTGCGGAGCGGGCGTGCGAGCGCTGGGGATGCGGCGTGAGCAACCTCAAGGACTTCTACGAGGAGTACTGGCACGATACCGAACCGCAGCCGCTCGCTGATCCGCTATCCGCTGTCCGCCAGCGGATCTTGTGGGATCGAGTGGCGGCCGCGCGGCTTCATGGGGGAGCGTTCTTGGACTGCGGAAGCGGGCACGGTGATCTGGTCACGGCGGCAGCCCGCCGCGGCTTCATCGCGACGGGGCTCGAGATCTCGGAAGCCGCTGTCGTTCTCGCACAGAGGCGACATCCCGCTAGTTCGTTCGTTTGTCATTCACTCGAGGACGTGCCTTGGCCAATCGAGCAACAAGGATTTGACATTGTCTCGTCGTTCGAAGTCATAGAACATCTGATTCGGCCTCGGCGACTGCTACAAGGTGCCTTCGACGCGCTCCGAAGCGGGGGCTACGTTGCGATCACCACCCCCTACCACGGCCTCATCAAGAACCTTGTCGTGTCCGCGATCGGGTTCGAACGGCACTTCGCCGCGGAGGGTCCCCACATCCGGTTCTTCACCGACGCGAGTCTCGGGCGCTTGGCCTCGGAGGTCGGATTCCGGAACGTCGCGTTCTTCCACTATGGGCGCATCCCGCCGGTGTGGTCCGGGGTCTTCATGTGGGCAAGGAAACCGTGACGGCCTCTCACGTCACCACGATCATTCCCACTCTCGATGAAAGGGTCCACGTCGTCCGATCGGTGGAGTCTGCGCTGCCTCTCGGCCCCGTGTTCGTGGTCGACTCGGGCAGCACCGATGGGACCGGTGAGCTGGCCGCGTCCGCGGGCGCCTCCGTCGTCGAGCACACATGGGAGGGGTACGCTGCTCAGAAGAACTGGGCGCTCGAGCACCTTCCCATCGAGACCGATTGGATTCTGATGCTTGACGCCGACGAGTACCTGACCGACAAGTTGCGTGCGGAGATCGTCGCTGAGGTCAGCAGATCGACAGCCGCAGTTGGGTACTTGGTGCCCCGCTGGAACATCTTCATGGGGCGACTACTGAAGCATGCCTGGTGGTACCCCGACTACCAGCTGAGGCTCTTTCGTCACGGTCAGGGTCGGTATGAGCAGCGGTCCGTGCATGAGCATGTGATCGTATCGGGAACGGTCGACGTGCTGTCCGAACCCAGCTACCACGAGAACCTCAAGGGCATCGATGCGTTCCTGCACCGCCACGAGCGTTACGCGGCGCTCGAGGCCGAGGAAATCCTCCGCCATCGCGACCGAGATCATCGCGGCCGACGCGGGGGGCGCCTCCTGGGCACCAAACAGGAACGTCGCCGGGCTCTCAAGATGAGTGTCTGGTATCGACTGCCCGCCAGGCCGCTGCTCAGATTCCTCTGGATGTTTGTCCTGCGGCGCGGGTTCCTTGATGGACGCGAGGGCTTGGTCTACTGCGAGCTGATCTCCGCCTATGAAGCCATGATCGACGCCAAGCTCCTAGAACTTCAGAAGTCGAGGGCAGGCTCTGCATGAGCGTTGACCTGACCCGAACCTCGCGGCGCGGCTACCACCCCGGACGCTCGTACGCGTATCGCGCGCTCTGGTTGCTGGTCGAGGCCGTCGTGCTCCTCAACCCGATCGTGACGCCGTACTCCCTCAAGCGATGGGTCCTTCGCCGGTTCGGCGCCCAGATCGGGCGCGGCGTGCTCATCAAGCCGAACGTCCACGTCAAGTGCCCATGGCACCTGGAGATCGGCGACAACGCCTGGATCGGCGAGCGTGCCTGGATCGACAATTTCGTGCAGGTCCGGATCGGCGCCAACGCGGTCGTTTCCCAGGGCGCTTACCTGTGCACGGGCAACCACGACTGGTCCGATCCGGGGATGGGCTTGATGGTCAAGCCGGTCACGGTGGAGGACGGGGCTTGGGTTGGGGCATTCGCCAGGATCGCGCCAGGGGTCACGGTGGGCCGCGAGGCGGTCGTTACGCTGGGTTCCGTCCTGCTTCAGGATGCCGGGGAGAGAGGCGTCTACACCGGCAACCCCGCGGTGCGGGTGCGGGAACGGACCATTCGGGACCGGCCCGGCCTGGATGGCGCCCCGCTGGTCGACCAGCGGGGCTCATGAGGATCCGCGCCGGAGCGAGAGAGCCACGCTCGGGCCTCGCTCAGCCCACCGACGCTGTCGACTCGACCCCGTCCACGCCATCGCCGATCCGTTCTACGACATAGCCCGGCGACCGGACCGCCGCGTATGGGAGAAGTCGTCGCCCGTCGATGATCAGTGGCCGCCGCATCGTTGCGCGCAGCGCGGCCCAGTCCAGGTCCCGGTAGGCCGGCCACTCGGTGGCGATCACCGCTGCGTCCGCGCCCTGGAGTGCCTCCTCCACGGTGGCCACGACCACCAGATCGGGGAGGACCCGTCGGGCGTTGTCGCCGGCGGCCGGATCATGGGCCCACAGGTCCGCGCCCTCGTCCAGGAGGCGAGCCGCCAGCCGCAGGGCAGGTGACGAGCGGACATCGTCCGTATCAGCCTTGAACGCCAGGCCCAGGAGTGCGATCCGCTTGCCCGCGAGCCCACCGACCGCTTCGGCGATCCGGCGGGCGAAGCGCCGCTGATGGTCGGCGTTGGCGTCAGAGATGGCGCCGGCGAGATGCATCGGGAGGCCACGGTCCAGCCCAGCAGTGGACAGCGTCCGTACCTCCTTGGGCAGGCAGCTCCCGCCGAACCCGTAGCTCGGGCGCATGTACGTGTGTCCGATTCGGGGATCGTGCCCGATCCCCTCGAGCACCTGGGAATGACGTTCAGAACTGGCCCCACCGCTGAGCGTGCAGTGATGCTCTGAAATGGCCCCACCCCCGACCCTCCAGCAGCCCTAGTCTCGGGACTGTCCAAGGTTCCGTGACGAGGGAGAGGGAGTTGTCGAGGGTGGAGCTGTTCGAGCGTATTCGGCATGACAAGCGGGAGGAAGGGCTGTCCGTGCGCGCCCTCGCCCGCCGCCACAACGTCCATCGGCGCACGGTTCGCCAGGCCCTCGCGGCGGCCCTGCCGCCGCCCCGCGCGAGCACGCCACGAGCCGCGCCCGCGCTCGGGGCCTGGAAGCCGCTTATCCGAAGCTGGCTGATCGAGGACCGGAAGGCACCCCGCAAACAGCGCCACACGGCGCGCCGGGTCTGGGAGCGACTCCTCGACGAGCACGGCGCCACGGTCGCCGAGAGCACCGTCCGCGAGTGCGTCCGCGAGCTGCGGAGCGAGATCGGAACCGGCGGCGGCCTCGCGGCGGTCACGATCGTGGGCTGCCATGCCGCCGGCGAGGAAGCTGAAGTGGACTTCGGCGAGGCGACGATCATCCTCGCGGGTGAGCCGACGAAGGTGCATCTGTTCCACCTCCGGCTCTCGGCATCCGGCAAGGCGGTGACGCTCGCGTTCCTCTCGCCGGACCAGACGGCCTTCCTCGAGGGCCACGTGATCGCGCTCGCCAGGCT
>JAJYMP010000392.1 GCA_021786915.1 Chloroflexota bacterium | reverse complement strand
CACACCGGTCGGTCCGATCCATGTCCGGCGGCCGGCAGATCCCATGAAGGCCACACCCGTCGGCGGGCAGCGAGGATACGAGCCAAGCCGCCGGACACCCGAGAGGGTGACACTCAGCCGAGGATAGCAATCGGGATCGCGGCGGCGGGGCCCCCGTCCGTCTCTCCACGTCGGTCCCGGGTCGACGCCTGAGATGAGTCACGTGAGACTCGCCAGGGCGGCGGCATCGCACAGCCCGCCGCCGCGAGGGCTGGCTGCGGCCGGTGACCGTGCGGAAGGGGATTGATCGCGAGTCTGGCCTGACTCAACGAGATCCGTCCAGATGAGCAGTTGACCAGGAGGGCTCGCCACGACCGACGCCGAGGCGATCGACCGCCCGCCGTCCCTGCCGTCGCCCTCATCGGCGACGTCGTGGGCTCGCGGGCGCTGCCGCCTGTCGCGGCATGGCTGGACGCCCTGTGCGGCGACCTCGACAAGCGCTACCGTGCGGACCTGGTCGCGTCATTGGGGCGCACCAAGGGTGACGAGGTCCAGGGTCTCCTGCGCCCGGACGCCGACGTCATGGGGACGCACCTGCACTACGCGCTGGCGGACGACCGCCTGCCGATGCGGTGGTCCATCGCCTCCGGCGAGGCGGATGCCGGCGAGGGCCCCGCGACCGACTGGACCGGCCAGGTCCTCGTCGCGGCGAGCGATACCAGGGTCGCCATGAAGCACACCGACGATCGGCTGCGCGTCGCGACCGGCGACGCCGCCCTCGACGAGCGGCTGGCCGTGTTCGCCCCCTGGATCGCCGACTGGGCGTTCGAGCTCACGGTGAAGCAGCGGACGATCATCCGCTTGTACCTGGGCGAGCGGGGGAGACAGCAGTCGAGGACCGAGGTCGCCCGCGAGACCGAGGGCCTGGTCGACCCGTCGCTCGTCCACCGCGTGCTCCGCAGCAGGGCCAACCGCCGGATGTTCAGCCTGATCGGCTTCGTGAGCGCGGACCTCGCGCGAGCGAGGCGTGCATCCGTGTCCTCCGTGACCACCGCCGTCGGCGAGCCCTGGGCCCTGGTCCTCGCGTCCGCCCTGCTCGCGCACCTGCTCGCCGACTTCCCGCTCCAGAGGGGCGAGGTCGCCGGGCGGAACGGGGCTTCGCGTCGCGCGCTGGGCGACACCTCGGCCTCGTGTTCGTCGTGTTCGCCGTGATGATGGCCCGTGCCTCGACCTGCTGCCGGGCCTCGCCTTCGCCGCCGTGCAGAGCGCGGCGCACGGCGGGATCGACCTCTGGAAGATCCGGCGATCCCGGATCCCCCCAGTGACATCGTTGTCCGGGCGGTCGCCAGCGGCGTCGCCCGGTACCATGGTCATCCCGTGAGCATCGCCCCGAACGACTTCGTCCACCTCCACACGCACAGCGAGTTCAGCCTGCTCGACGGGCTTGGCCGGATCACGGACCTGGTCGACACCAGCGTCAAGCACGGCTTCGACAGCCTCGCCGTGACGGACCACGGGGCGCTGTACGGGAGCGTCGCCTTCTACCAGGCCGCGATCAAGTCGGGGATCAAGCCGATCATCGGCGTCGAGACCTACGTCGCCCGGCGCTCGATGCGGGACAAGGAGGGCAAGGCCGACAGCCAGCCCTACCACCTGGTCCTGCTCGCGACCGACATGACCGGCTACCAGAACTTGTGCCGGCTGGTCACCGACGCCCACATCGACGGCTACTACTACAAGCCGCGCATCGACCGGGAGCACCTCGCCAAGTACAGCCAGGGGCTCGTCGCCATGTCAGCGTGCCTCAGCGGCGAGGTGCCCAAGGCGCTCGAGGCCGGTGACTGGGACCTCGCCAAGAGCCTCGCCAAGGAGTACGAGGACATCCTGGGCAAGGGCCGCTTCTTCCTCGAGCTACAGGACCACAGGATCCCCGAGCAGCGGCGGCTCAACGAGCAGCTCCTGCGCCTCTCTCCAGAGACGGGCATCCCGCTGATCGTCACCAACGACCTGCACTACGTCCACCCGGAGCAGCACGAGGCGCACGACGTCCTGCTGTGCGTGGGCACCGGCAACAACCTCGACACGCCCAACCGGATGCGGTTCGAGGGCCCGGACTTCTACCTCAAGACCGCCGACGAGATGTTCCGGCTGTTCCCGGACCAGCGCGAGGCCCTGCTCAACACCCGGCGCGTCGCCGAGATGGTGGACCTCAAGCTCCCGCTGGGCGAGCTGCGCATCCCGCACTTCCCGGTGCCCGACGGCGAGACCACCGAGACCTGGCTGCGCAAGGAGTGCCAGGCCGGGCTCGTCCGGCGCTACGGCACCGTGACGCCGGAGATCAATGCCCGGCTCGACTACGAGCTCGGCGTGATCATGCAGATGGGGTATGCGGGCTACTTCCTGATCGTGGCCGACTTCGTGCGGTTCGCGCGGAGCCAGGGCATCGCCACCTCGTGCCGAGGCTCGGCGCCCGGCTCCATCGTCACCTACACCCTGGGCATCACCCCGGTCGACCCGCTCCACTACGGGCTGCCGTTCGAGCGGTTCCTCAGCCCCGACCGCGTCACGATGCCCGACATCGACATCGACTTCGAGGACGAGCGCCGGGGCGAGGTCATCAACTACGTCAGCCGCAAGTACGGCCAGGACCACGTTGCCCAGATCATCACGTTCGGCACGATGCTCGCCCGGGCGGCGATCCGCGACGTCGGCCGGGTGATGGGCATGAGCTACGGCGACGTGGACCGGATCGCCAAGGCGGTGCCGAACCAGCTGGGCATCAAGCTCGTCGACGCGCTCGAGCTCAGCCCACAGCTCAAGGAGATGCACGACGCCGACCCGCAGGTCAGCAAGCTGATCGGCTTCGCCCAGCAGCTCGAGGGCGTCGCGCGAAACGCCTCCACCCACGCGGCGGGCGTCGTCATCTCGCGCGAGCCGCTCACCGAGCTGATGCCGCTCCAGAAGGCGACCAACTCGGACGCCCTGATGACCCAGTACGAGATGCACGGCATCGAGGCGCTGGGCCTGCTCAAGTTCGACTTCCTCGGCCTGTCCAACCTCACGATCCTGCGTCGCGCGGTGGAGCTCATCCGCGAGCACCGCGGCGTGGAGGTGGACCTCGACGCGATCCCCCTCGACGACCCCAAGACGTTCGAGCTGCTGGCCTCGGGCGAGACGACCGGCGTGTTCCAGCTCGAGTCCGCGGGCATGCGCCGCTACATCCGCGAACTCCAGCCCACCACGGTGTACGACCTCGCGGCGATGGTGGCCCTCTACCGCCCCGGGCCCATGGACAACATCCCCACGTACATCCGCCGCAAGCACGGTCAGGAGCGGGTGGAGTACCTGCACCCGCTCCTCGAGCCGTTCCTCAACCGGACGTACGGGGTGTTCGTCTACCAGGAGGACATCATGGCCGCCGCCGTGGCGCTCGGCGGCTTCTCGGGCCCCGAGGCGGACACGCTCGGCTATGCCATCCGCAAGAAGAAGTCCTCGGTCCTGCGCTCCATGAAGGAGACGTTCGTCGAGCGCGCGGCCGAGCGCGGCGTCTCGGCGGGCACGATCGACGCGGTGTTCAAGGCGTTCGAGCCCTTCGAGCGATACGGGTTCAACAAGGCCCACGCGACCACGTACGGGCTGGTCGCGTACCAGACGGCGTACCTCAAGGCGAACTACACGGTCGAGTACATGACCTCGGTGCTGTCCGCGTTCCGCGACAACGCCGAGAAGGTCGCGGCCGCGATCGCCGAGTGCCGCCGGCTGGGGATCGACGTGCGGACGCCGGACGTCCACAAGAGCCACCTCGGCTTCACGGTCGAGGGCGAGGCGATCCGCTTCGGGCTGCTCGCGGTCAAGAACGTGGGCGAGGGGGCGATCCAGTCGATCATCGACGCGCGCGAGGCCGACGGCGAGTTCCGCTCGCTGACCGACTTCTGCGCGCGCGTCGACGTTCGCCTCGCCAACCGCAAGGTCCTCGAGTCGCTGATCCGGGTCGGTGCGCTCAACACCTTCGGCCACCCGGCGCAGCTGCTGCTGGGTCTCGACGATGCGCTGGCCACGGGGCAGGCCGCCCAGCGCGACCGCGTGTCGGGCCAGACCAGCCTGTTCGACATGGGCGGCGATGACGGCGCGGTGCTCGAGAAGCCGCTCCCCGCCACGCCCGAGACCCCGGTCCGCGAGCGCCTCCGCTGGGAGAAGGAGCTCATGGGGCTCTACCTCTCGGACCACCCGATGGGCGAGGTCGCGGAGCGCGTCGGGCTGTTCGTGACCGCGTACTCGGGCGACCTCAAGGACGAGGCGCTCGACGGTCAGCGGGTGGTCCTGGGCGGCATCGTGACCGGGATCCGGATCGTGCTCACCAAGGCCAAGTCCACGATGGCCGTGGTCACGATCGAGGACCTCCAGGGCACGATCGAGGTGGTGGCCTTCCCCAAGACCTACGAGCAGACGATGGGCGTCTGGCGCGACGGCGCGATCCGGCTGGTCGCCGGGCGCGTGGACCACCGGGGCGAGGAGGTCTCGCTGCTCGCCGACTCCGTGTGGGACTGGGACACCGTGGCCGCCGTGGGGCCGGACGCTTTCGCGAAGGAGGTCGGCTCGCTCGA
>JAJYMP010000037.1 GCA_021786915.1 Chloroflexota bacterium | reverse complement strand
AGCGACCATTGACGTCAGAAGACAGGAACCGACCGGTCTTCGTGGCGTATCACGCCTGCTGTACGTCGTACTCTCGTGGCACACGATTGCACGCGGTGGCGTTGGCTGCGGAGCGATCGGCGCGATCCGGAGGTGGCGACGAGGCCCGGCGCCCGGTCTCGGGTAGCTGCGATAGGCCATACTGACGACGTGAACGCGCTCACGCTGTTCATACGATGGCCGGAGGCTCCCGGATGACGGTGACCGCTGAGCACGTGAAGGCCCTGGTTCGCCGCCACATCGAAGGCGACGATGAAGGGTTCTACTCGGTCGCGATGCAGCTTGCGGCGCGGGCGGCCCGCGAAGGCAAGAACCACTTCGCGCAGGAGCTTCGCGAGCTAGTCGAGTCCGCTCAGGCTCCGCGCGCCGCTAGCCAGCTGCGACCCATCCCGCTCGCGCAACCCCGGGGCGAGCTGGCTGGCCTGATGTCCGTCACGTATCCGGACGTGTCCCTCTTGTCGATGACACTGGACGGGAAGGTTCTCGAGAAGCTCGAGCGCGTGCTCCTCGAGCAGCGCCAGCGGGATCGCCTCGCGGACCACGGGCTGGAGCCGATCCACCGCCTGCTACTGCTCGGGTCCCCCGGGACCGGCAAGAGCATGTCCGCTGCCGCCCTCGCTCACGAACTCAGCGTTCCGCTATTCACGATCCAGCTTGACGCGCTCATCAGCAAGTACATGGGCGAGACTGCCGGCAAGCTCCGCCTGGTGTTCGACGCCGTGGCCGCGACCCGGGCCGTCTACCTGTTCGACGAGTTCGACGCCATCGGCGCCGAACGGACCGCCGGGAACGACGTCGGCGAAGCTCGCAGGGTGCTCAACTCCTTCCTGCAGTTCGTCGAGCACGCCTCGCCGGACAGCCTGGTGGTCGCGGCGACGAACCATCCGCAACTGCTCGACCGCGCGCTGTACCGCCGCTTCGATCAGGTCATCGAATACGACCTTCCGGACTCCGCGGTGGCGGTCGAGATCATGCGCAAGCGGCTGTCGCAGCTCGACCTGTCGGCCGTCAGCTGGGATGCGGTCGCCGAGGAGACCTCAGGGCTGAGCCAGGCGGATGTCGTTCGGGCCGCGGAGGCGGGGGCGAAGCAAGTCCTGCTGCGGGGACGGGGGCGACTCGCGACGTCGAACCTCACGAGCGCGCTGAGGGAGCGGCGACGCGCGGGCGATGACTGACGACCTCACCCGGGGCGCTCCAGACCTCCCCCACCTGATCGTTCCCGGGCAGCCAAGCGCCGAGAGGTTCCAGCGGCGCGGTGGAGGCGGTGGCGAGCGGCGCCTCTACCACATCCCCGATCGGGGCCGCCACGCCGCGGCCCTTCGCCAGGGCCTCCGCGGTGCACTCGACGAACAGGATCACCTCCGAGAGGCGTGGGACGACGTCCTGCGGTCGGACGGGATCGTCCTGGCCGTCACGGGTTGGCCCGGCGGGTTCGAGGTCGCGGTCGAGAGCCTCGAGCTGCGGGCGTCAGGCATCGAGCTCCTGTCGGTTCGACCGTCCTCCGACGCCAACCCTGAAGTCGCCACGGTGTTCATCCCCGATGGCAAGGCGAACATCTTCTTCCGACGCGTCGATCAGTACGAGCAACAGGCGTCGCGGAGCGGCCGCCCACGCCACGAGGACCTCGTGGCGAACATCCAGGGGCTCCGCCGCGCCGTCCTCGAGCAGCTCTGGACGGAGGAGGAAGCCCTTCCGGACGGCGGAGAGCGGCGGTGGTGGGAGCTGTGGCTGCGCCGGACCGGGAGCGAAGTCGACGTGCTGAACAACGTCGCGGAGCACTTCGGCTGGACCCTCGCGACGCGTGCGGTCGCCTTCCCCGGTCGCACGGTCACCGCAATCGAGGCCAGAGCGCCGGAGATCGGGCAGGCGCTCGGCACCCGCCTGCCGATCGCGGAACTCCGCCGACCGCGCCTCGCGCAGTCGCCCGCCGAGCTGGGGTGGGAGCCGCAACGCCGGCTGGTCGCCGACCTGGCTGCTCGGATTGACCCGGCAGGCCCCAGCGCGCCGTGCGTCTGCCTCCTCGACACCGGCCTCTACCGGCACTCACTTCTCGAGGGGTCGGTCGACCCTGCCGACATCAGGCACGTCGTCGGCCGAGACGGCGTCGATCGTCACGGTCACGGGACCGAGCTCGGCGGTCTGGCTCTGTTCGGGGAACTCGAGGACCCGCTGACATCGGCGCTGTGGATCCGCCTGCGGCACCGCCTGGAATCAGTCAAGGTCCTGCCCGACCCGGGCGCTGCGCCCAACCGCCCGGATACGTATGCGGCGGTCACCGCCGCAGGCGCCGCCGCTCCCGAGGCCGCGCACCCCGATCGCCGACGCGCCTTCTGCATAGCCAACGGCGACCTCGACTACCACTCGGACGGCCGACCCACGTCCTGGTCGGCGACGATCGACGCACTCGCGTTCGGGACCGACGTGGCGCCGTTGGGTTCGGGCCTCCAGCTGCTCTCGACCCCCGACCCGAGGGCGAGCCGGCTCATGGTCGTGTCCGGGGGCAACGTCCGCGATGGGTTCACCCAAGACTTCCTGGCGACCTGCGACCTGTCGCCAGTGCAGGACCCAAGCCAGGCGTGGAACGCGCTCACCGTGGGGGCCTACACCGAGAAGGACGGCGTTCCGGCCGATCCTGCGTTCGCCGGGTGGTCGGCGCTGGCGAGGCCTGGCGAGCTATCTCCGCTCAGCCGCACGTCGATGTCGTTCTCGAAGCTCTGGCCGGTCAAGCCCGACGTCGTCCTCGAGGGCGGGAACCTGCTCGTGTCTCCCCGCGCCACCGACTTCGACACCCACGACGTGGTGAGCCTCGTCACCACCTCCCGCAGGGAGCCGCTGGGCGAGCCACTGACCACGACGAACGCGACCAGCGCGGCGGCAGCCCAGGCGGCGCGGCTCGCCGCCATTGCATCGGCGCACTACCCCGACCTCTGGCCGGAGAGTCTGCGCGGGCTCGTGGTTCACGCGGCCGAATGGACGGACCCGATGCTTGACGCCTTCGCGGCAGCCGGAGCCAACAGAACGCGCCGGCAGCGCCTGGTCCGGCGCTACGGGTTCGGGGTCCCCACGCTCGAACGCGTGATGCACAGTGCGTCGAGGGCCGTCACGCTGATCGCCCAGGCGACCATCCGGCCGTTCGAGTCCGTGGGCTCCGACACTCGGCTACGCGAGATGCACATTCACGAGTTGCCGTGGCCCGACGAACAGCTCAGAACGCTTGGTGACACGCCCGTCCGACTGCGCGTCACTCTCAGCTACTTCATCGAGCCGAATCCGTCCTCGAGGGGCTGGGCCGGCCGGTATGTCTATCCCTCCCACGGCCTACGGTTCGACATTCGCCGCCCGCTCGAGACGACCGCTGACTTCCGCCGCAGGCTGAACCGTCTCGCTGAGGACGAGGAGGGAGGTCACGCCACCTTGGTCGGCCACGAACCCGACTGGTTCCTAGGGAGCCAGCAGCGGAACGCGGGATCGCTGCACGCCGACCTCTGGACCGGCACCGCCGCCGATCTCGCCAACTGCGGGGTGCTCGGCGTGTACCCCGTGGGCGGCTGGTGGAAACAGAACAACCGTCGCGATCGAGTGGACATCCCGGTGCGCTACGCGCTGCTGGTGTCGATCTCCGCCCCGGCGGTGGGCATCGACCTCTACACGCCGATCGCGGTGAAGATCGGGCTCCCGATTCCGATCCCGATCGAGACCTAGCGCGACTGGGGCCGAGCCACCGCGCCGGGCGGTCGCCGAGCCATCGGGCACTCGCTGTCCGACTCGGTCCCAAGGTCGGCCCCACCAGTCTGCGGCCATGCCACGGAAGCTGGCACGCCTGCCGCGTACGATGCACCCTGATCATCAGGAGGAGCCACGATCGGATGATGGCCGCGCATGAGCCCGGAGCATCCACGCGGGTCAAGATTGCCCAGGCGAAGGGCCGGCCGATGCTCAGCTGGGTCGGCAAGCACCCGCTTCGAGAGCTGCCGGTCTTCCCCGCCCAGGAGGTCGAGCGGTTCGCCCTCGAGGGCAGCACCGCGCACGGAGTGGACTGGAGCGACTGGCCGGCCAAGTACCCGCGGGGCGGTCTGCTCTTTCACGGCGACAACAAGGAAGTGCTCGCGCACCTGATAGCGAACGGCTTCCGCGGCAAGATCGACCTCGTCTACATTGACCCGCCGTTCGACTCTGGAGCCGACTACGTCCGGCGGGTCTCGCTGCGCGGTCCGAAGGGCACCGCCCAGCTCGACGGCGAGGGGTACACGCTCGGCGAGCAGATCCAGTACACCGACATATGGGCGAACGACACGTACCTCCAGTTCATGTACGAGCGCCTCCTGCTCCTCAAGGAGCTGCTCTCACCGACCGGCGCGATCTACCTGCACTGCGACCCGTCGAGGAACAGCTACCTCCGGTTGGTGCTGGATGAGGTGTTCGGGCCATCGGCTTTCGAGAACGAGATCGTCTGGCAGCGCCTCAGTGCCCACATGTTCTCGAACAGGTACGGGTCCGTCCACGACACGATCTACTACTACTCCAAGTCAGACCGAGGTTGGCTCGCTCGGCGTGGAACTTCGGTG
>JAJYMP010000224.1 GCA_021786915.1 Chloroflexota bacterium | reverse complement strand
GGGGCCGGACCGGATGCTCGCCCTCGCCGTCAAGCGGCTGCTCGACGTCCTCGCCGCCGGAGTCGCACTCCTCGTGCTCAGCCCGGCCCTGGCCGGGGTGGCGCTCTGGATCCGAGCGAAGGACGGCCCTCCGGTCATCTTCCGGCAGGTGCGGGTGGGACTCCATGGCCGGCCGTTCGACGTCGTGAAGTTCCGCTCGATGACGCCGGACGCGGAGACGCGCCAGGCGGAGCTCGCCCATCGCAACGAGATCAACGGGCGCGCCTTCAAGGTGACCGACGACCCGCGCGTCACCCGCGTCGGCCGCCTCCTGCGCCGGACGAGCCTCGACGAGCTACCGCAGCTCTGGAACGTCCTGCGCGGCGAGATGAGCCTGGTCGGGCCCCGGCCGCCGCTCCCCGACGAGGTGGCAGGCTACGATCTCTGGCACCGGCGGCGGCTCTCGATGAAGCCTGGCATCACCGGTCTCTGGCAGGTCCGTGGCCGGCGCGATCCGGACTTCGACCGCTGGGTCGCCGCCGACCTGGAATACATCGATCGCTGGTCGCTCTGGCTGGATCTCCAGATCCTCGCCCGGACGATCCCGGCCGCCCTGGAGGGACGGTAACCGTTCCGGTCAGCCGCGCGTAGATCGGCTCGATCGCATCGAGGAAAGCCTCGGGACTGAATCGACGGACAATCTCCTCCCGGGCGGCGGGACCGTCGAGGACGACGTGGCCGGTGACGAGGTCGGTGATGGCGTCCGCCATCGCGGGCACGTCGTCGGGCGGAACGATCAGTCCCGATCCCGGCGCGACGAACGACTCCGGTCCGCCAGACCGCGTCACAATTACGCCGAGCCCACAGGCCATCGCCTCAGCGACCACCACACCGAACGTCTCATGACGACTCGGATGGACAAGGACGTCGGCGCCTTGAAGCAGGTCGCGAACACCATCTCGACTGAGCTGACCGAGGAAGCGGACCCGGTCAGCAAGCCCGAGCTCGCGCGATAGTCCCTCAAGAGCCGGGCGCGACGGGCCATCGCCACCGACCTGGAGCTCGAATGCCAGGCCCCGATCGCGCACGAGTGCACATGCACGCAGGAGCGCGTCGATCCCCTTCTGTGGGGTCAGCGCGCCGATCGACGCAAGACGTGTCGAGCGTCGCGACTCGGACGATCGCCCTCCGGGTTGGAAATACGCCGTGTCGATCACGTTTCCGAGGACGGCGATGTCTCCGCTGCGGGTCGGGGCGACCTCCAGCATCTGCTTCCGGAGGGAGTCACCGACCGCGATCAGAGCATCCGCCTTTGCGAGCGCCCATTGGACGTGAGCCCGAGACACGGCCGAGCTTAGGTGCATCGAGAACGGGCTGGAATGCTCAGTGAGCACCGCTGGTATGCGCTCTCGACGCGCTAACCTGATCGCCGCCCAGCCACCCGGGTGAACGACGTGCGCGTGGATGAGGTCAGGTCGACCCCACGACTCCGAGAGCTGCCGGAAGGCGGTTGCGACCGCCCGCTCGTAGGCGGCGGCAGCCTGTCCCCAGTGCACCGACCGCGGCACGATAGCCATCGCTCGCGGGCGAACAACACGGATCCCGCGTCGGGTTTCCGTGCGGACGGAGCGGCCAACGCCGTGCCCAACGATGGCTCGCCAGCCGCGGAGGTCTGGGGCGATGACCGCGACCTCGTAGCGAGTCAATAGGGCAACTGCCTGCTCCTCCACGAAGGAGCCGGCGATCGGGTCGTCGTCACTCGGATACCACGTGGCGACAATGAGGACCCGGATGCTCACGTTCGATCGAGCCTGGTCTCGGCGTCCTCGTGGAGCCGCTGAACGGAGCACTGGAAAGGACCGCGCCACTCGAAGCACGTGTACATCTGCTCCCGGATCCCGGGACACCGGATCAGTCGTCCGAGGCCTTCCTGGACCGCCCTGAAGAACCAGTGCGGGATGCGGCGCCGAAACCGAAACGTACGATGCCCCGGACGGTTCGCCCCGTAGTAGAGAAGCGCATAGAAGGCCTCGCCCGTCAGCCCGAGCGGCCGCCTGGTAGTTACCTCCCGGAAACGCAGGCCAGCGCCCTCCCGACGCACTCGCCAGCGGTGGTAGTCCTCACGGAGGATGCGGTCGCCGATCCAGCCGGGCGTCTCGATGTACCCCGCACGCGCGACTCGGATGAGCTCCCGGCAGAAGGCCTCCGGATCGTCCACGTGTTCGGCGATGTGACTCGCGATGACGTAATCGAAGCTCTGGTAGGCGAACGGCATGGCGGTCGCATCACCCACGACGAGCCGCGGATCGGAGGCGTCCACGGAGTCGCCGCCCCGATCCCGGTCGTCCTCAAGCTCCTTCTCGAGAAGTACGTCGGCACGGGGGTGCGGGTTGTGTCCGCTTCCGACGTCCAGCACACGCCACGTCGGATCGATCCGGACCCGTTTGCCGGCGTATCCGACCGGGTACGAGGTCTCAACACCTCCGACCCTCTGCGTTGCTTCGGGTGTGCTCACGGCCCGATCATCTCCCGCGATCTCGAAGAAGCGCAGCGACATTCCTTGCATCGGCAGGTCCAAATGCCACCAGCCTGATCGGCGAGAGCCCGGTGATCCTGGTGAACAGGCCAAACATCATGACGGCCGCGGTCGAGTACGACGCGCTGCTTGCGATGGCAGCCCCGATGATCCCGGCGCGCGGGATCAGGATGAGGTCGAGAACAAGAGTGGCGACGAAGCTGACGGTCGAGACGATCAGGTTCAGCCGCGGTCGCCCGATGCCCGCCATGAACGCCCCGATGATGTTGACCGGGGCGAATACCACGACTCCCGGGAGGAGCCATAGGATCGCCGGGACCGATCCGGCGAAGCGATCGCCGTAGATGAACGGGACCAGCACTCCGGCAACGAGTGCCATGCCGATCGCTGCGGCCAGGCTTACGGTGAACGCCACACGCGCCACGAGGGCCGAGTGGGTCGCGACATCGCGCATCTCCTCTCGGCTCGCAGCGACATTGGGAAGCAACGCGGTGGCGCCGGACTGCGAGACGAGCCAGATCAGCTGCGCGATCGAACCGGCGAGCGCGTACAACCCGACCTCCGTTGGTCCGAGGAAGAACGCTACGAGGAAGAGATCCATCCGGTAGTTGAGGAACTGGACCAGGTTCGCGAGCGCGGAGGGTGCAGCGAACGACACGACCGACGGCATTCCGGTCGGCCCGCGCGAATGCAGTTCGGACCAGGCTCCCTGCACGAAGCTGCAGAGTGTCACGACCGCACCCAGAACGGCTGCCCAGATCAGGACGAGCGCCGCGTCGGCGTGAGATGTGGACCTACTGACGGCGAACGCGGCAATGCCAAGCAGAAGCGCCGTGGCCAGACGGCCGAAGAGGTCGCGCCAGTTCGCATCCACGATTCGCTCTCGCCCCAGGAGCACCGCCTTCGCATACAGGCCGGCGGCGGTGGCAGCTACGAGGCACCCGACCGCGATCGGGGCGCTCGATGCCAGGTCGGGTGCGATCAGAGCCGGCCCGACCGAGGTCAGCCGAGCCACAGCGACCGCGATCGCGGCACCAATACCCTGCGCGAGGGCAATCAACATCAGCAAACGGAGCAGAGAGCCGGGGGTCGAGAAGCCTCGGGCGATGGCATATGTGGCGCCCGCCGGAAGCGCGAACCCCAATGCAACGCCGAACAGCCCACTCGTTGCCATGACGAGATCGAAGCGGCCCTTCCCGTCCGGACCAACCGCGCGCGCCAGGATGATCGTCGTCAGCAGACCGACGACAACCGACGCAACGCTGATGCCGAACGTATGGGCGCTCGCCCGCCAGAACGAGCCGCGGCGGCTCACCAACGGGGCACGGACGCATTGTCCGCTCTCCGCTCGCAGGTTCGGAGCCATAGTTCCAGGGTCATCACTCGCCAGAGGTGCATGTCGCCGAGTCGGCCCGCAGCGAACTCGTCGCGCGTCCGGCGGAGTCCGCCCAGGGCAACGAACCCCCCCGCCTCGGCACGGGACCGGACAGCGAGCGAGTCCATGACGCTCGCTCCTTCGACGAGCCAGCGTCTCTGTGGAGTCTGGAAGGCGACCTTGTCTCGGCGATCGAGGATCAGTCTCGGGACGACCCCATCCATGGCATGCCGGAGTGCGGTCTTCTGTTCGCCCGGCCGGATCTTCAGCCGGTCCGGAAGCATAAGGCCGGCTTCCACGAGCCGATGGTCGAGGAACGGCACTCGCGCTTCGATCCCGAACGCCATGCTGTTGCGATCCTCGTAGCGGAGGAGCGCCGGGAGGTTCTCCGAGGCGATCTGGCGCCAGAGGTTCCGCGCGAGGACCGTGCCGTTCGGAACATCGAGCGAAGGGTCGAGCTCTCCCGCCCGACGAGCCACGTCCCCGATCCACCGATCGGGCATTCGGTTCCGGCGAAGCGGCCAGGGCACGCTCGCACCGTCGAGCACGAGACGTCCGAGTGTTGGCAGGATGGGCACGCGGCGCCCGATGAGCGTCCGGAGAGCCGCGCGCCGCGAGGGTCCGTCGCTCCCCCGCAATGTGCCCGCGACACCCATCGCCCGGTACGGCGGATACCCGGCGAGTACCTCGTCCGCGCCCTGGCCGTCAAGGAGAACCTTT
>JAJYMP010000151.1 GCA_021786915.1 Chloroflexota bacterium | reverse complement strand
ATCCCGGCGTTCGTGGGAGTGGGGAGTCCAGGTGTCGCCTGTCGTGGTCCGTGTCCTCGTGCTCTACAGCCATCCGCTCATGGGCGAGGGGCTCGGGCGCATGCTCGCCGCCGAGCCGTGCCTTGAAGTGACGTCGGCCGACGTCGCGGCTCCCTGTGCGGTGGACGCCGCGCTGGCGCTCCAGCCGGACGTGATCATCGTCGAGGAGGGCGGGCCGCTCGATGCGGCCGACATCGTCCGCCGGTCCACCTGTTCTGTGGTGCTCGACGTGGACATCACCAACACCAACGCCTGGTCGCTGCGGCGCGAGGCGCTGTCCACGTGCCCCGACGACTTCCTCGCCTCACTCCGGTCGGCCGTGGCCCGGGTTGTCGACTGCGGCGGTGGCCATGACACCGACCTCGGCGTGCAGCCCACGGCGGTTCCCGGCTAGGCCCACATGGACCGCAATCGCCCGGCACCCGCTGCGCCGCCACTCGCCGACCTCCGCGAGGTCCCTATCGCGCGTCGCCGCATGCTGCTGTTCCTCGGCGCGGGCGTGCTCGCCACGGGCTCCGGACTTGGGGCGCTGCTCGAGGCGTGCGCGTCGGCCGCCCTCGTCACAGTGACCCTGCAGCTCAACCCTGCCACGATGTCGCCGGGCGTGCCGGTGGAGGTGCCGTTCTCCCTGACCAACAGCCGGGGCGCCTCGGTCCAGGCCGCGATGTGGCTGCTCAAGAACGCCGACGGCTCGCTCACCGCCTTCGACCCGCGCTGCCCGCATGTCGGCTGCCGAGTCCGGTGGGCCGCGGCCGAGGCCAAGTTCAAGTGCAACTGCCACGGCGGCGAGTTCGCGCTCGACGGCACGGTCCTCGCCGGGCCGCCGCCCAGGCCGCTCAACCGGTTCCCGGTCAAGGACATGGGGGCCGTGGTCACGGTCGAGGTGCCGGGCGACTTCGTCGCCCCGAAGGAGTCGCTCGGGGCCTGACCCCCCAACGCACGCGAGGTGCCCGGGCCGACGGCCCGGGCGCGAGACGTGGTACGGCCCAACGGCCTACGTGGTGGGGTCGTGGCAGCCGACGCACACACCCCGGTTGTCGAGCCGCAGGAGCGAGCTCCGGGCATTGCCGTTCGGCGTCGTCGCCGTGTCCGGCCAAGCCACGATGCCGCTGTATGTGCCCATCACCGCGCTGGAGCCGTGGGCGACGTGGCAGTTCTCGCACACGCCCTCGTGGGCGACCAGGCTGCTGATGCCGAACGGGTTGCTCGCGTTGATGCCGTTCGGGCCCGGATGGCACAGGCCGCAGTTGATCGAACCCGCGGGGTATCGCGTCATGTGCCGGTACTTGTAGGTGGGGTCGCCGGAGTCGATGTGCCCGGTGCCCGACTCGACCGCGTCGTAGCGCGTGTGGCACTGCGCGCACCACTCCGTCAGGGCGTACTCCTTCTGCCAGTCGTAGTACGGGCCCCAGGACGTCTCCACGGGCCAGTACAGCTCGCCGAAGTACCGGTTCTGCGCACTCGCGACGGTGTACGTCTTGACCGCGTCGTCGGAGATGTCGATCCCGGCGCTGGCTCCCGAGCCGTTCGGGATGGGGCGCAGGATCCGGTAGCCGCCGGTCCCGTGCGGGTTGTGGCAGTCGGTGCAGGTGAGGGTGACGGCAGCCTTGCCGAAGCCGGAGCCGATCGCCCCGTTGCCCCACATCGTCGCCGTCGCGGTGCCGTCCATCAGGTGCGCGGAGGTCGACGGGCGGGACGTCGCGGCCCCCGTCCAGCCGGTGTCCATGAGTGCGTTCGCGAACCCGCCGCCCTTCAGCCCGCGGCTGGTGCCTGCGGCGATGCCGTCGAGGACGTTGGTCGTCGCGCCGAGGGCCGCCGTGTCGTGGCAGACGAGACACAGCTCCACATTGGTGGCCCGCGCGATCAGCAACGGCCCCTGGGCGGTGTGCGCGCGGTGGCAGCCCGCACAGGAGTCAGCGGTCAGCGTCGACGACCCGCTGTTGACCGCTGCCACGTGCGGACCGTTGTCGGCCAGCGCAGAGGCCGCGACGACGGCCGACAGGGCGATTGCGCCGCCCACGGCGGCGACGATCGACAGAACGCGATGAAGGCCTCCCCCGGCCGGCATGGTCTCTCCCCGCGGCGGCTCCCAACACCAAGGCGCTCAGCGAACCACGCACCCGTGCCCCCGACAATCGGCCGGACGGTACAAAGATCGGGCCCAGCCTGCTGCGCGTTCGCGGGGCGTGAGGGTGCCTGCGGGGCTGAGTGCACGCGCGCCGGGCCTTGGGACCCCCTCCTTTGGGCCACTCGATACAGGGCGCGCTGGTGCGTCCGCGCCCCACGCTCTATCGCAGTTCTATCCCTCGACGGATGGGAACGCGCGTACGCGTACGCGAGCATTGGCCTGGGGTCGGGTCCGTCCGTCCTTAGCCGACCATGGAGAAAGCAAGCAGGTGCCACTCATGTCACGGGTCACGTCCCTGACCAACATGCCGGATGAGCAGCTCAACCGCTGGATCAAGCGGATCGGGCTGCTGTTCCTGGTCCTCCTGATCGCCTTCGTTGGCTTCTACGCTGTTGACCGGTTCCGGCCCGCAACCACCTCGATCGCCGACCGCCAGCTCGCCAGCGCGGAGCAGGCTGTCCGCGACAAGCCTGACGACATCGCGGCGCGGGGCGCGCTCGCCGACATCTACGTCTCGCGCCAGCGCTACGACGAGGCGATCTCGCAGTACACCCAGATCCTGGCCACGGGCAAGGGCGTGGAGCTCGCGCACTTCGGCCGCGGCGCCGCGTACGTCGCCCTCAAGAGGTACGACGAGGCAATCGCCGACTACAAGGCCGTGGTGGACATCGCGTCGAAGGGCGAGATGGCCGCGTTCGATACCACGCTCGAGAGCGCGTACTACGCCCTCGGGCAGATCGCGATGGCCCAGAACAAGCCAGCAGAGGCGATCACCCAACTGAACCTCGCCCTCCAGATCACGCGGTCGGACGGCGACGCCCTGTACCTGATCGGCACGGCGTACACGGCCACCGGGAAGTTCGATGACGCCGAGCACGCCCTTCGCTCGGCCATTTCGTTCGTCCCCGTCGGCTGGGCCGACCCCTACACGGCGATGGCCGATCTGTACACCAAGGCGGGCAAGCCGACGATGGCCGAGTGGGCGAGCGCCATGGCGGCCGGGGCCACGGGAACGGGCGACACGCAAGCCGCGATCGACCGCCTCACCACGATCGCCGACGACCCGGCGGCGGGCTTCGACGCCAAGATCGGGCTCGGGCTGATGTACGAGTTGCGCAAGGACGCGGCGCAGGCGACCGCCTGGTACCAGAAGGCGCTCGCCCAGAAGCCGGACAGCTCCGAAGCGCGGCTGGGCCTTGGCCGGGTTTCGTCGGGGCCGGGTGGCGCATCGGCGCTGCCGTCGCTCCCCGCCCCGGCCGCGGGCCAGGGGACGAACTGATGACTGCCGACGCCACCACCGCGCCGACGATCGAGGAGCCGGCTCCGCCCACCGTTGTGGAACCGCAAGCGAAGCGGAAGCGCAGGAAGCTGCTCCTGCTTCTCGCCCTTCTGGGAGCGCTCGTCGTTCTGGTCGGGCTCTCGGTCTGGTACCTCCTCTTCCGCCAGCCGATCACGGAGGTCCTCCCCGGCCTGCCCAACACCGCGATGCCGGCCTACTCCACGTCGATCTACGGGGTCACGAGACCCACCGGGATCGCCGTCACCGCCGATGGCAGTCGGATCTACACGACCACCTACGGCCAGGAGCGTGCCGTCGCGATCCTCGACGGCGCCGGGAATGTGATGGGCACAGCGAAGGCGCCCGACGGTGTCCCGGGCTTCGTGCCCGTCTTCGTCGCCCTTGATCCCCTGACCGGCGATCTCTACGTGTCGGAGCGCTCGACCGGCAGGATCTTCGTCTACGGAGGCGACGGGACATTCAAGCGGAGGCTCGTCGTGCCCGAGCGCCCGGGATTCCAGGCGGTCGGCCTCGCCTTCGACCCGAGCGGCAATTTCTACTTCGTGAACACGGGCGCGGCCGAGTCCGAGGTGGTGGAGGTCGATCGCTCCGCCAAGATCGTCACGACCTTCGGGAAGGACGACAAGATGTACTTCCCGAATGGACTCGCGGTCGATGCCAACGGGTACGTGTACGTCGCGGACAGCAACAATGGCCGCCTGCTGGTGTACGCGCGTGATGGGCACCTCGTGACGAAGGTGGGCCGCGGCGTCGGCGCCGGGCTCCTGGGCCTCCCGCGGAGCGTGGCGATCGACAGCAAGAGCAGGGTCTACGTCGCCGACACGACGGGCCAGCAGGTCTCCGTCTACGGGGTCGTGTCCAGCCCCACTGCGGATCGCCTCGAGTACATCGGCGGCTTCGGGACCGAGGGGGCATCCGACGCGTCATTCGAGTACCCCACCGGAGTTGCAGTTGATGGACGGGGCAGGATCTATGTCTCGGACACCATGAACGACCGCCTCCAGGTGTGGAGCTACTGACGAACAGCGGGGAGAGAGGGAGGTGCAGGCAGGACGTCCCTGATTGCCGCCGAGTGGGCGGCCCAATCAATCCCAATCTGCAGAGTTAGAGAAAGGAGGCTTGGACAGTGAGGAAACTGGCGCTATTCATTGCTGCCGGTTCGCTTTGGCTGTTCCTTGCCGCACTCCCGGCCCTGGCGGATGGTGGAGTCCACATCGCCGGCAACAACTCGGGCGTCAACACACTGACGGCCGACTCGTGCGCCGGCTGCCATCGGGCCCACACCGCTCAGACCTCATACCTCCTCAAGACGTCCACCGAGGAGGCCCTCTGTCTGTCCTGCCACGGCGATAGCCAGCTCGCAACGACCGACGTGCTGAACGGCGTGCAGTACACGTACGGCACCGATGTCGCGCCGCGGGGTGGTACCGAACTCGGCGCGCTCCGCGCCGGCGGTTTCGTGACCGCCCGCATCGGCGCTCCCAACCGGGTCGCCCGATCTGGCTACCAGGCCAGCTACGGCTGGACGATCAATCAGGTCGGCAAGGTGTCCGTCTCGACGACGGACAACACGCTGACCTCGTCGCACATGCCCGGCCTGTCGGCGAACCTATCGACCGGGACCGCCACGCCTCGAGCGCACGTCGCTTGGGGCAGCGGCGTTGCCGGCTCCGGGAACGGCGCCAGCTTCACCCTCGAGTGCACGTCCTGCCACAACCCGCACGGCAACGGCGCCTACGCCATCCTGAACGTCGGCCCGATGAAGACGGATACCGGGGCGACGGTCGCGTACCAGCTGAGCGGTGTCAGCGTCACCGCCGGCGGCGTCTTCAGCTATACCTCTGCCACGGGCTTCAGCAATGGTGACAAGGTCACCGTAGCTGAGGCTGCCGCGCCGAGCACTGTGCTCTACACCGGCTCGGTGACCATTCCGGTGAACTTCAGTGACCACGGCGCGACGGTCGCGAACCCCTACCAGTTCACGATTGACGGTGTGACATCCGCTGGCGTGTCCAGCACCCTGATCGTGACCCGCTCCAGCGGCGTGAAGGTCGACGACTGGAACACCGCTGACGTCAACTCCACCCGCAACTACACCGTCATCCAGCTCGGCGGCAACACCTCCGTGCTGGCTTCGAGTGTGGGCTCATACGGTGCGACGGCCGGCGACTACTTCCGCCGGTACGTCCCGTGGAATGCCCCGACGACCCCTAGCACCGCACAGCTCAGTGACCAGCCGAACGGCCGCGCCACGGCCGTCGGCCAGCTGAACAACTGGTGCGCCCAGTGCCACACCCGCTACCTCACCCAGACGCACACTGATACCCGGCTATCCGACACTGCCGTTGTCGGATCCAGCACGGGCTTCATGTACCAGCACAAGACGAACGGCACCGGGTCTTCGCCTTCGTGCAACCTGTGCCACGTCTCCCACGGCTCGAACGTGTCCATGATCGGCCAAGCGGCGAACGTTCCGTTCCCGAACACGCAGCTCTACATCAACGCCGACAGCAGCACGGACAGCCGGCTGCTGAAGATCGACAACCGCGGCACGTGCCAGCAGTGCCACGAGCCGACCGGCACCGCCCAGGGCGGCGCCTTCTCCCCGAGCAGCATCGGGACCCTCGTCGGCAACATCACCTCGATCGGCACCGACGGAACGGTCACGCTCGCAGGTGGGACCGTCGCCAACGACGAGTACATCGTGATCCAGGGCTCCGACGCAACCCGGACGCTCAACAGTGCCTCCTGGTCGTTCAACGGCGCCTACTTCGTCATCAACTCGACGGGGTCGACCTTCCAGGTCGCCACGACCAAGGGCGGCGCCATCGTTCCCGCTCTGACCGCGGGCACAGCGGTCGGCTCAGTCACCCAGATCACCCTCTCGGCCCCCTGACCCCAAGTTCGGAGGCGGCGCGTCTCAGAGGCCGCCGCCTCCACCCCATTCGCATCTCGACGAACAGCAGCCCGGGCAGACAGGAGTCGCTGATGAATCGTCTTGCCGCCGCTCAACGGCTGGCAGTCGGTGCGGCCCTTGGCAGCGTCTGGCTCCTCCTCATCGCGATGCCGGTTTCGGCCGATGGCGGCCCGCACGACGCGAGCGCCAACAGCGGATCCAGCACCCTCACCGCGGACTCGTGCGCAGCCTGCCACCGGGTCCACACCGCGCAGAGCAGCATGCTGCTGACGGCCAGCGCGTCGAACGCGCTGTGCCTGAGCTGCCACGGCGCCACCGTGCCGGGCGCGACGACCGACGTCGCCGACGGGGTGCAGTACTCGGCCAACGCGGACCGCACGCGGGTCAGCGGCGCCGTGGCCGGGGCCCTGCGGTCCGGCGGGTTCGTCGACGCGCGGATCGATTCGGCGCACTCCACGCGCATCAGCTACCCATACCTGTCGTACCAGGGCTACGTCACCACGTTCTCGTCCAAGGTCGGGGTGCTGGCCGCCGGCGAGCCGGTGACGTCGGCCCATCTCGATCTCGACGGCGCGGCTGGAGTGGTCGCGAAGAACACCGTCTGGGGGAATGGCGGGGCGGACGCCGCCGCCGGCCCAACGGTCACCCTCGAGTGCGTGTCCTGCCACAACCCGCACGGCAACAATCAGTACCGAATCCTGGTCCCGCTGCCGTCCCCCAGTGGCATCGGCTTCGTCACCGCGTCCACACCCGCCGACGTCGCCGACGCGGCATTGCCGAGCGGTTCGGGCGCCATCGGCGTCCGGAACTACACGGTCCAATGGGGACGAACGCTCAAGGACGTCCTCGACGGCGCCTACAACGACGGCACGGTCACCACCATGCCCGACCCGCTCGCGGGCGACTACTGGCGGCGCTGGCTGCCGTGGAACGCTGTCCCCGGATGGGACGCGTTGAACGGCTCGGACACCGTCGCCGCCGGTCACGCCGGTGATGTGCCCATGTACATCCCGAACGACCCGGGCAACCTGGAGCAGTTCCGAAGCCAGATCAGCACATGGTGCCTGACCTGTCACAGCCGCTACTTCCAGGCCGGCCGCGGCGCGCACACGGACACGGGCGACTCGTTCTATCGGTTCCGTCACACGACCACCAAGACCGAATGCACCCAGTGCCACGTCTCGCACGGGTCCAACGCCACGATGAGCGGGTCCCTATCGGGCTCGATGGCCTACCCGGGAGGGGCCCCTGCGACCTCCTACACCACGGGCACTCCGCCGGACACTGTGACGACCTACGACAACAGCCGCCTCCTCAAGATCGGCAACCGCGGCACCTGCCAGGCCTGTCACGACCCCACGGACACGATTCCGCACACCGGCAACTTCACCATCACGCACTGACACCGACACCCAGCAGGACGTCCCGACTGATGCTCCGCACCGCCGCCTCCCGCCGCGCCGGCCCGCTCTTCGGAGCCGGGCTTGCGCTGGTTGGCGCGCTCGCCGCGATCTCGCCCGTCACCCCCATCGCGCAGGCGCTCGGCCCGACGCCGGGGCCCACCGTGACGTTGGGCCCCGTCGCGTCGACGGCCGTCGAGCCGACGCCGACGGCCGATCCCGCTGCGTCCGTGATGCCGTCCGCGACGTCCGTGCCGCCGAGCATCGATCCCTCGCCGGCCGTGGATGCGTCGGCCGCACCGACGGCCGATCCCACACCGTCACCGAGCGTGGACGCCTCGGCGGCGCCGTCAGCGGAGGCGTCGCCGGCGCCGTCAGCGGATGCCTTGGCCTCGCCGATGCCCAGCGCCTCCGCCACCCCGAGCCTCTCCCCCACCCCTGAGCCGACGCCCGGCGTGGGCCTGAACGTCCTCCACTACTGGATCAGCGACACCGATGCGGCCGACGCCGTGATCGCGACGGAGCCGATGGACACCCCGCTCACCGGGATGGGGCGGTTCCACGTCTACCGGGTGCGCTTCCAGGTCCTCAACAGCGGGGACGCGGACAAGCTGGTCCGGCCGACGCTCGACTACTCGAGTGCCGACGGAACGGCAGTCTGGGCGCGCGTGCCGGAGGTCGACCTCGAGCCGGGCGTCCCGTTCTACGCCGCGGCCGACAACGGCAAGGTCGCCAAGGTTCGCGCCGAGCCCATCTCCGTGCAGACGCTGGAGCTGGCGACGAGCGACGACCACGCCGCGAGCGCGGCGCCAGGGGTGCTCAGCGCCGGGATCAACCCCGCCCCCCGGATGCTCCTGCGGGCGCACACCTTCACCGAGATCGAGTTCGCCGTGCGGGCGACGGTGGACGCCGACTGGGAGTCGTCGTGGCTGTTCCGCCTTGGGCTTGACGAGCCGGTCGAGACGCAGGTGCACGCCGCGGTCACGCTGGGGAGCAGCCCCCCGGTCATCCTCTCGCCGGGGCAGCAGTCGGGGACGGTGGTCGATCCGCCGGCTCCCGCGTACCCGCTCACCTTCCGATCCGGCCCCGTGATCGTCGCCACCCTCGCTGTCGCCCGAGTCACCGACCCGGCCGTGGTCGTGCCGGCGGCGGGCACCTACACCACGCCGCACCAGGCCTACACCTTGACCGATGGTCGCTGCGCGACCTGCCACCTCTCGCATACAGCCGAGAGCGGGACGCTGACGGTGACGACGTCCAACCCTGTGTCCACGCTGTGCTTCGTGTGCCACAACGGCTCCGGCGCCAATGCCAACGTGCAGAGCCAGTACACGAACGTGTCGCTGCCCGCGAACGACGCATCCACGTCGAGCTACTACTCGCACCCCGCGACCACGGCGTCCAGCCACACCTTGGGTGGCGATGACGAGTTCCGCGGCGTCCTCAACCGCCACAGCCAGTGCACCGACTGTCACCAGCCGCACAACTCGAGCGCCGCGCTGACGACCAGCAGTGCGGCGGGCTGGAAGGTCGGCGGCGCCATCATGGGCGCCTCGGGTGTGTCGGTCGCCAATGGGGCCGCCAACGCGGCGCCGACGTACACCTGGCAGCGTTCGAACACCTACGAGTACCAGCTGTGCTTCAAGTGCCACTCCGGGTACACGACGCTCCTGAGCCAGGCCGCCTCGCACCCGAGCTGGTGGGCCCTCGACAAGGCCATCGAGTTCAACCCGGCGAATGCCTCCTATCACCCGATCGAGGCCGCGGGCAGGAACGCCTCCACGCAGATGGCCGCGAGCCTGAGCGGCACGGCGCCCGGCAAGCTGTGGACGTTCGCGACGACGAGCGTCATCCGCTGCGAGAACTGCCACGGCGCCTCCACGCTGACGTCGCCGACCGTGAGCGCGCAGATCGACAACCACGCGTCGGTGAACCGCGGCATCCTGCTCCGCAACTACCGCGACCGAGTGCTCAAGTCGACCACGGCGGCCTACGCGGCGGCCGATTTCGCGCTGTGCTACCTGTGCCACGCCGAGGCCCCCTTCGTGGACCAGAGCGGGAACCAGCGCTCCGACTCCAGCTACCGCTACCATGGGGTGCACATCTCGGGCATCGCGGGGATGGGCGGCGGCGGGACGAGCATCGACACAGCGGGCGCGGGCCAGGGGAATGCCATCTGCGCCGAGTGCCACTTCCGGATCCACGGTTCCAGCTTCCCCGTGGGCACCCAGACAATCCCCGGCAGCCACCTGGTCAACTTCGCGCCGGACGTGCAGCCATACGGCGGGGTCATCCGGTTCGTCCAGCGCACGGCGACGACCGCCGGCAGCTGCACCCTGACCTGTCACGGCGTGCAGCACACCGGTTGGCAGTACTGATCGGCAGGTAGCCTCCGCGCGGCCGGACGCCTCGCGACGGCGGGCGCGCCCGGCACAGGACCGCCACAGGCGCCGCCGGTCCCGACTCTCTATCCACTGGCGGATGGGAACGGCCGGCGTGAGGCGTCATCATCTTCTGTGGGTCGGCGGCGACGCCGGTCTGAATTGCCGTTGGAGCCACGCTTGACGAGTAGGGCCTCGGCCGCAACGAACGCCGCCGTCCAGAATCGCCGGTTGCGACGGCTCGTGCGCCTGCTGGCGCTAGGGCTGGTGATCGGCCTCGTCGCCTTCGTCGCCTTCTACCTCGTCGACCGGCGCACGGATCCCGGCCCCACCCTCGCCCAGCGGACCGCGGCGCAGACCGAGGAGCAGGTCCGCAAGAACCCCAACGATCTGGGCATTCGGCTCAGGCTCGCGGCGGCGTACCTCGCCGACAACCGCACGCAGGACGCCCTCCGCCAGTACGACGCCGTGCTCGCCGTGTCCCCCGAGAACGTGGTTGCGCTCATGGGCAAGGCCGGCATCCTGCGCAGCTCGGGCGACCCCTCGGCGGCCGCGGCCCTGTACCAGAAGGTGGTCGACATCCGCAAGGACGGCGAGTTCGCCGCCGCCGACACGGACCTGGAGCGTGCCTTCTACAGCCTCGGCAGCACCTCGAACGAGCTGGGCCGGTACGCGCAGGCGATTGCCGCGCTCGAGTCGGCCGTGCGCATCGACCGCACCGATGCCGACAGCTGGTACGAGCTCGGCGTCGCCCAGCTGCGGGGCGGGACGGCCGAGCAGGCGGTGTCGGCGGAGCGCAATGCGGTCGTCTTCGTGCCGCTCGAGTGGGCCGACCCGTACGCGGTCATGGAGCAGGCCTACACCAAGCTCGGCAAGACCGCGAACGCCGCGTGGGCGCACGCGATGATCGACCTGGTCGCGAAGCGCTATCCCGAGGCCCGGTCGCATCTCCAGCCGCTCGTCAGCGGGCCGGCGGCCGCGGATGCGTCGCTCGCCATGGGCTTCGTGTCCGAGGCGCAGGGGGACGCGGCGGCCGCGCTCGGCTGGTACCGCAAGGCGCTCGTCCTCGACCCCAAGAACACCAGCGCCGCGAGCGGGGTGGACCGTCTGGGCGGGGCATCAGCGGCACCCGCAGAGGCACCGAGCACCGTCGTCGGCAGCCCGGCACCCGGAGGCAGCTGAGATGGACCCCAACGACACGCTGGCGCCCGAGGAGCCGGCCGCCGGTGGCGTCGCCATCGCGGAGCCTCCGCCCGACACCGCGCCTGCCGCGGAGCCGGCCCTGGCCGACGCCTCCGGCGGCGAGGCCGTCCTCATCCAGGAGGAGGAGGAGGAGCGGAAGCGGCGCCGGCTCATCTTCCTGCTGTTCCTCGTCCTCGTCCTGCTCGGCCTGCTCACGATCCTCACGTTCTGGTACCTCCTCTATCGGCGCCCGATCTCGGATCTGCTGCCGCCGACGGGCCAGAACTCCCCGCCGCACTACCTGTTCAGCGTGTACGGCGCGAGCAAGCCCATGGGCGTCGCGGTCACGAGCTCGGGCGACCGGATCTATGTCACCGAATCGACCGGCGACAAGGTGGTCCGCATCTTCGACGCCGGCGGCCAGGCGCTGGGCACGCTCAAGCCGCCGTCGGACAACCTGCCGCACACGCCCGTGTACGTGGCGCTCGACCCGCGGGACGGCGACGTCTACGTGAGCGACCGCGCCACCGGGGCGATCTACGTGTACGACTCGGCCGGCCGTAGCCTGCGCTCGTTCACGCCCAAGCAGGCGATCGAGGGCTGGCAGCCGCTCGGCATGGCCCTCTCGCCTGACGGCCTGTGGTGGGTCACCGACCTGAGCTCGCCCTACCACCGGATCGAGGTGTTCGGGCAGGACGGCACGCTGAAGCGGATGATCGGGACGCGCGACGAGTACGACTACCCGAACACGATCGCGTTCGACAAGGCGGGCAACGCGTACGTGAGCGATGCCAACCACGGCCGGCTCGTCGTCCTCGACGGCACCGGCAAGCAGCTGGCGACCGTCGGGCGCGGCGCGTCGCCCGGCAATCTGGGCCTGCCGAGAGGGGTGGCGACCGACGACACTGGACGCCTGTACGTGGTCGACGCGACCGGGCAGTTCGTCCACCTGTACCGGGTCGGGTCTTTGACGGACTGGCGGCCGACGTTCGTGGACCAGTTCGGCAGCCAGGGGATCGGCGACGGCCAGTTCGAATACCCGAACGGGATAGCCACGGACGGCCGGGATCGCGTGTACGTCACGGACCGCGAGAACAATCGCGTGCAGGTCTGGGGCTACTAGCCCGGGAAGGAGGTGCAGCTGCAGACCGAGGAGAGACGGCCGCGAACCGGCCACCAGCGTCCCGCTCAGGAAGTACGACACTGGAGGTACGAGAGTGAAGCGACTGGCGCTCCTGCTCGCAGGCGGCGCGGTCTGGCTGCTCCTCGCAGCCGCCCCGGTGTTCGCCGACAACGGGCCGCACCACCAAGGAGCATCGCCCGTCACGGACGGCTGCTCCGGCTGCCACCGGGCGCACACTGGACAAGCATCGAACCTGCTGGCCAGCAGTTCGCAGACGAGCCTCTGCTACACCTGTCACGGGAGCACTGGCACGGGCGCCACCACCGACGTCCAGGACGGCGTGCAGTACGCGCCCGTCAACGCGTCGCAGGTGGGCACGACCACTCGGACCGGCTCCGGGCTCACATTCGCCGGCGGCCTCCGCGGCGGCGGCTTCGACAACTCGGTGATCGACACCGCGATGTCCGGCCCGCTCTCGACCGGGGCCAACGCGGGCAAGATCGGGTACCTGTCCACCTTCGTCGCGACCACGTCGAAGCACAATGTGGACGCCATGGGGATGGCCTGGGGCATGGGGGCCATCTCGGGGACGCCCGTCCCGGGGACGAGCATCAGCCTGACATGCGCGTCGTGCCATGACCCGCACGGCAACGGCCAGTACCGGATCCTCAAGCCCCAGCCGCGCACCCCGGGGCCGATCATCGCCATCGGCGATGTGACCTCGTACGTCTACACCACGTCCGACTACTGGCACCCGGAGGACTCGACGGCCGGCGGAACGGCGTACATCGCCAACGTCTCCGCATGGTGCGCGTCCTGCCACACGCGCTACCTGGCCCCGGCCGGGTCGGCGACGGTCGCCTCCGGCGACGCGATCTTCACGTACCGCCATGAGAGCAACGGCACGACGTTCGTGGGCGACGCCTCGGGCCCTACCCCGACATGCGTGCAGTGCCACGTCTCGCATGGCTCCAGCGCCGCCATGGGCACGAACAGCCAGGCAGAGCCCCTGCCGGGCGACACCGTTGGCCGCGGCGCCGACAGCAACCTGCTCCGGATCGACAACCGGGGCGTGTGCGAGAAGTGCCACAACAAGTAGCGCCCATTACGCTGCGCGGTCTACAGCCCCCGCCTCCCCGAGGCGGGGGCTGTTCCATGCGGACTGTATCCAGCGATACAGGCGGAGCGGCTTCCCTCCACCCTCTGGCCCTCCGCCGTCCTACCCGAAATGTGCGCCCCGGCGGATGGGCGTATAGGCCTCCGGCCGGGACAATTCGCATCAGGTGTCAAGCCGTGGTCCCCCACGGCACTGGATGAGGGCAATCGATGATACGCAAGCCTGCGTGCGGCTCTGCCCGCGCGCGCGTTCCCGGAGGCGGCGCATGAGCGCCTCCACGACGTCGGGCCGCGTCGCTGCGGAGAACGAGCTGCTCGCGCGGCTCGGCCTCCCGCCGAGTGCGTCGCCCGAGGACGTCGACCACCTCCACCTTGCCGTGAGCCAGTTCCTCGCGGCTGCGCCCCCGAGCCTCACAGGCTGGGCCCGCGCCCAGGCCGCCGCGCTCGACGAGGCGTACCTCCAGCTTACCGACCCGGTCGGTCTCGAGGGCTCAGCCCTCAGGAGCCCGACGAGGCCGCCGACGGTCGTACCCGGCGGGCCGGCGACACCTCCGGCCCGCCGGGACCCCGTTCCCGCAGTCGAGGCCGCCCTCGCGGCGGCCAATCCCGTCGCGGACGCGCCGGTCGACTCCGAGGACGACACGGACACCGACGACATCGACGCGCTGTTCGCGTCAGTGACGCCGGGCGCCCACCGCGACCTCACGAGCGGCGGCAAGGCCGACAAGGCGCCGAGGCCTGCGCCGGCTCCCGCTTCGGTCGGCGCGGGGACGGCGTCCGGCAGCGCATCGCGCAAGCACACGCGGACGGCCAAGCAGCGGGCTGCCGCACCCCTGGCCGCGCCGGCACGGGGCAGCGACCCCTGGAAGATCGTCGCGATCCTCGCCTCCGCGGTCCTGGCCGTTGTCGTGATCGGCTTTGGGGTGGTCCCGTTCGTGTTCAGCCTTGGCGGCCCCGCCAACGGCGGCATCGGCCAGGGCCAGCCCTCGGCGGCGCCGAGCGCATCGGGCCCGACCGTCGACATGACCCGGATCGCCGCCCTGATGGCGCAGTACCAGGCCAGCCCGAACGATCGGGCAACGCTCCAGTCGCTCGGTGACGAGTACTTCAAGGGGAACGACTGGGTGAACGCGGCGACCTTCTACGACAAGGCGCTCGCTGTCGATCCCAAGAACGTCGCCCTCCTCCTGGCGCGCGGCGCCACCTACTACAACGCGGGCGACGACGCCAACGCCGAGAAGACCTGGAAGCAGGTCGTGGACCTCAAGCCCACCGACAAGGCCCAGGCGCAGGAGGTCCACTACGACCTCGGGTTCCTGTACCTCAACTCGGCCACGCCCAACTTCGCGGGCGTCCAGAGCGAGTGGAACCAGGTCGTCGCGATCGACGCGACGACGCAGCTCGCGCAAATCGTCAAGCAGCACCTGGACTCGCTCGTCACGGCATCGATGATCCCATCTGCCTCGGGCGCACCGGCTGCCTCGGGCGCACCGGCTGCCTCGGGCGCACCCGCCGCCTCGGGCTCCGCGACTCCCTCCGGCAGTGCGTCCCCCGCCGGCTCCGGCGCCGCCGCATCGCCCGCCGCCAACGTGGTCAACGAGACGGCCAAGGACCTCGCCTTCGTCAACGGCACCGTGAGCGCCCCGGCCAACACGGCCTTCACGATCCACTACGACAACCAGGACTCAGGGTTGCCGCACGACATCATGATCAGGGACGCGTCGGGCAAGACGGTGTTCAAGGGCGATCTCGTCACCGGTCCCGGGTCGGTGGACTACGCCGTCCCCGCCCTCGCCGCCGGCACCTACACGTTCACCTGCTCGATCCACCCGACGACGATGAACGGCACCCTCGTGGTGGGGGGCTGAGTCGGTGACCGACCTCGGCAGCGCGCTCGGGCTCGGCATCGCTTTCGTCGGCGGCGTCGTGTCGTTCGCGTCGCCCTGCTGCCTGCCGCTCGTCCCCGCATACGTCAGCTACATGGTGGGCGCGGCCGGAGAGGGCACCGCCGGCCGCCGCCCCGCCGCAGCCCACGGCCTCGCCTTCGTGCTCGGGTTCTCGCTCGTGTTCGTCGCGTTCTGGGCCCTGGTCGGGACCCTGGGCGTGTTCCTAGACCGGCGGATCCTCAACATCGTGGGCGGCGCCCTGCTGATCGTCATGGGCCTCCAGGTGGCCGGGCTGATCAACATCCGCGCGCTGTGGCGCGACACCCGCGTCATGCCCTCGATGGGGGGCGGGCCGGGCGGCGGGCTCGTGCTCGCCGGGGCGGGCGGGACCGGCGTGGTCGGCTCGACGGCGCGCCCGGGCTACGGCCGCTCGTTCGGCTTCGGCCTGCTGTTCGCAGCCGGCTGGAGCCCGTGCATCGGCCCGATCCTCGGCGGCATCCTCGGCCTCGCGACCGTCAGCTCGTCCGTCGCGGTCGGGACCGCGCTCCTCGTCGCCTACGCGGCAGGGCTGGCCGTGCCGTTCATGGCCGTCGCCATGGGCGCCTCGTGGGTCGGCAGCCGGCTGACCTGGGTCGGGCGCCACCACACCGCCGTCTCCACGGTCACGGGCCTGCTCCTGATCGTGCTCGGCGCACTCATGCTCACCAACATGCTCGGCCAGCTGGCGCGGTTCACCTCGCCGCTGGGCCTGTAAGGAGGTCGTCGGAGATGGCCCACGAGGTTCGCACTCCGCCGCTTCAGCCAGCGGCGGTCGCGGCCGGCCAGGCGGCGGCCGGGCGAAGCGCAGTCGACTGGATCGACGTGGCGCTCGAGGCGCTGTGGCACGCCCTCACGTCCATGCGCGTCGCGATGGTGCTGATGATCGCCCTCGCCGTCCTGTGCGTGGCGGGTTCGCTGGTGCTCCAGGTCCCCACCGGCATGGGAGACGATCCGTCCGCGAGGACGCAGTGGCTCGACTCGGTCCGGCCCCGCTTCGGCGGCTGGACGGCTGTCCTCGTCTACGCTCCCAACGGGCTCACGCTGGCCATCGGCATCGGGCTGCTGTGCTTCGCCGTCGTCCGCTCCATGGACGAGCGCGAGTTCGTCGGCGTCGGCCTGGCCGGCCTCGCCATTGGCGCCATCGGCGCGATCGCGCTCGCGACCGACGGCATCGGCCTGTTCAACGCCTTCAACTCGCTGCTGTTCCGAGTCCTCGTCGCGTCGCTGACGATCAGCCTGATCGCCTGCTCGGTGCACCGCGTCCCGGGCGCGTGGCGGACGGCGACCCAGCCCCGCGTGGACGTCGGGCCGGGCTTCTTCGAGCACGCGCCGCAGCACGAGACGATCGTGGCCCACGCGTCGAGCGCGGATGCGCTCGCACGGCTCAGCACGGTCCTCAAGAAGCGCCACTACCGCACGCTCGTCCAGGACGACGGCACCGTCCACGTCTATGCCGACCGGTATCGTTTCATGGCCTTCGCCTCGCTCGCGGGCCACATCTCGCTGGTGCTGATCCTGCTCGGCGCGATCATCGGCACCTCGTGGGGCTACAAGAACCAGTACTTCGTCGTGCCGGAGGGGAGCACCGTGCTCACGGGCACGGAAGCGGGCCTGTCGCTCAAGCTCATCGACTTCACCGACAGCTACAACACCGAGAACGGCGCCCCGAGCGACTACACCAGCCAGGTCGTGCTGCTCAAGGACGGCCAGCAGGTCGCCGCGCAGACGATCCGCGTCAACGAGCCGCTGACCTACGACGGCTCCACCTACTACCAGCGGGCCTTCGGGCCGGCGGTCGTCCTGACGATCAAGGACGCCTCTGGCACCACCGTCTACAGCGAGGGCATGCCTCTCGACGGGTCGTCCACCGACGGCTCGGACAGGGCTGCCGGGACCCTGACGCTCCCGGGCACCGGCGACATGATCAACGTCTTCGCGACCAACGGCACGAGCGACTCGACGATCCAGCCGGGCCAGGTCCAGGCCGTGCTCTACAGCGCCGGCGCCAGCGCCGCGAGCGACGCCAAGGTCCTCGACCAGGGCAAGCCGCAGCCACTGGGCAAGTACACCGTCACGTTCGACCGCGAGGCCAAGTACACGGTCCTCTCGATCAGCCGCGATCCCGGCCAGTACCTGGTCTGGCTCGGCGCGTTCCTCCTGTTCGCGGGGTTCACGCTGGTGTTCCTGCTCCCGCAGCGGCGGGTGTGGGCGCGCATCTCCTCACGGGGCGCCATGACCGTGCTGTCCGTGGCCAGCCTGGGCCGCCGCGACGCGGCGCTCGGCACCGACTTCGAAGATCTCGTCACCGACATCCGCACGGCGCTCCAGCCGCCGGCCCAAGCCTGAGGAAGGTCCACCGATGGAGAAGCTGTCCTGGTATTTCGTGATCGCGAGCATCCTCTGGACCGTCATGGCCACGGTGCTGTACCTGGGGTACGCGCTGTCGGGCCTCCGGGCGACCCGGATGCGCACCGCGGGCATGGAGACGACGACGCCGGCCGTCGGCTTCGTGACCGGGCCGCGCACCACCGCTATCGGGAGCTACGCCACCATCATCGGCTGGCTCGCCGTGGTCACGCTGTTCTTCGCGCTGGTCTTCCGGGCGATCGCGACGGGCCACGGCCCGTTCCAGAACATGTACGAGTTCTCGCTGGCGTTCGCCCTGGGCGTGCTCGTCTCGTACATGTACTTCGAGCGCAAGTACCACCAGCGCGTCCTCGCGCTGATCGCGATGCCGGTCGCGCTGGTCATGATGCTGTACGCGTGGACGATCCCGAGCACGATCGAGCCGCTCGTCCCCGCGCTCCAGAACAACCTGCTGCTCACGGTCCACGTCGCGGTCGCGATCATCGCTTACGGCTCGTTCGCCATCGCGTTCGGCGCGGCGCTGCTCTACCTGATCCAGCCCGAGGGCGGCCGGTGGGGCCTCCCGAAGCCCCAGGTGCTCGACGAGATCGGCTACCGCGCGGTCGTGGTTGGCTACCCGTTCCTGACGCTCACGATCATCCTCGGCGCCGTCTGGGCGAACACCGCCTGGGGCACATACTGGAGCTGGGATCCCAAGGAGACGGCGTCGCTCGTGACCTGGCTGATCTACGGCACCTACCTCCACGCGCGCGTCGTGCGCGGCTGGCGCGGCCAGCGGGCGGCATGGCTCCTGGTCGTGGGCTTCGCAGCCGTCCTGTTCACCTACTTCGGGAACCTGTTCTTCGGCGGGCTCCACAGCTACTCCGGCCTCACGTAGCCGCCGGCGCGAAGGGAACTTGAAGTCCATGAACGCAGCAGAAGCCGCGGCACAGACCCCGGCGGCGGGGCGGTCCGCCGGGCGGCTGCAGACCGTCGTCGTCCTCGGGGTCGCCGCCGTGGTGATCGGCCTGGCGGCGTTCCTCATCGGCGGTGCCGGCGAGGGCAGCGACGGCCTGACGCAGGTCAACCTCACCGGCAACGTGGCGAACGCGGCGCCCACGATCGGCGGGGTCCCGCCCGACTTCACCGCGACCACCTATGACGGCAAGACCGTGAAGCTCTCGGACTACGCCGGCAAGCCGCTCTGGCTGACGTTCGGGGCCTCCTGGTGCCCGGACTGCCGGGCCGAGGCGCCGGACGTGCAGGCCGAGTACCAGAAGTACCAGGCGCGGGGCCTGAACATCCTCGGCGTGTTCATCAGCGAATCGGCGTCCGACGTCTCCGGCTACGCCGGGCGGGCGAGCCTGACCTTCCCGATCGCGGTGGACCAGCGCACCGTCATCGCGAGCACGTACCGCACGATGGGCATCCCGACCCACTTCTTCATCGGGGCCGACGGGAAGATCAAGGACGTCAGGATCGGCGCCTTGGACGTCGCGACCATGGACAGCGAGATCCAGGCGATCCTGGCCAAGTAGAGCCACTGAGGCAAGCATGAGCGAACCCGCCGAGCCCGACGCATCCCAGCCTGAACCCCTGCTGGGCGCTGTCGGCGGCGACGGGCCGGACACCTCTCCCGCGCCTGACCCGGTGGGGGGCGACGCGGCCGCCTCAGAGCCGAAGCGGCGCCGCAACGCGTTCTACCTACGCGGGCGCCGCCCGCGGATGCCCAGCTCCCGGCGGGGGCTGTTCGCGCTGCTGCTGGTCCTCTCGGGGATCGGCGGCATCGCCGTGTTCACGTCCGTGTCGCTGGTCCACTGGACCGAGACGGCCGACTTCTGCGGCCGCTGCCACACGATGTCGCCCGAGCTCCAGGCCTACGAGGCGGGCCCCCACAAGAGCGTGGCCTGCGCCGAGTGCCACGTGGAGCCCGGGATCATGGGCTGGGTCAAGGCCAAGATCAACGGCACCAAGCAACTCATCGAGGTCGTGCTGGGCTCCTACCCCACGCCCATCCCGCCGCCGGACCACGCGGGCATGCCCCCGGCGAGCGAGACGTGCGAGGGCTGCCACGGCGTCACGCGAACCGCGGTCACGACGCTCAAGACCGAGACCGTCTACACCGAGGACTCGGCCAACACGCCGCAGTTCGTCGGCCTGCTCATCCGCCCGACCGGCGGCGACCCCTTCGACGTGAGCCGGAGCGTGCACTGGCACGTGCTCCGCCATGTCACCTTCTACAGCTCGGACCCCCGAGCCCAGACGGTGGACTACGTCGAGGCGACCCAACCCGACGGGTCGGTGGCGAACTACATCTCGCAGGCGAAGGTCAAGGACACCGGCGACGTGGTGCCCGAGGTGGCGGCCATCAAGACGAGCGAGAGCGCGACGACGATGTCCTGCTACGACTGCCACAACCGCGTCGGCCACGACATCGCGAACCCCAGGAACGGCGTCGACGCGGCGCTCACGGCGGGCACGATCGACAAGACGCTGCCGTTCATCAAGCGCGAGTCCATGCGGATCCTGTACGGCACGTACCCGGACGTCGCAACGGCGGACGCGGAGGCCGACAAGCTGCCGCAGTTCTACGCGCTCAACTACCCGCCCCTCGCGCAGTCCAAAGCCACCGAGATCGCAAGCGCCGTAGCCGAGATCAAGAGCCTCTACACGCTCACCGCGACGCCCGAGATGAAGGTCAGCGCGAAGACCTACCCGAACAACCTGGGGCACCTGGACTTCCCCGGCTGCTTCCGCTGCCACGACGGCGGCCACTACAAGGTGGTCGGCGGCCAGATCACCCAAGAGGTCATCCCCTCCACCTGCGACACGTGCCACACGTTCCCGCAGATCGGGCCGGTTGCCAGCCTGCCGCTGGGCGCGCCGCCGGCGACGCACGACGACAGCCTCTGGGTGTTCAACCACAAGTCGGTGGCGACGAGCGTGGACCCGGGTGGCCAGGATTGCGGGGAGTGCCATGCCAGGGACTTCTGCGTCAACTGCCACTCGACAGGCGCGGTCACGGTTGACCACGACGACATGGCGACCAACCACGCGGCGGTTATCCGCAAGCAGGGCAACCAAGCCTGCGCCTACTGCCACCAGCCGGTCTTCTGCGCCACCTGCCACGGGAGGAACCAAGTGCTGCCGGTGACCACGCCCTTCCTCCAGGGCTCCGTCACGAGCCCCAGTGGCCTCGCGAGCGGCCTGTCGTGGCCGCTCGAGGGACACGTCCTCAGGCCGCCCGGAGGGTCCTAGTCGGCCCGGCAAGGCGCCGCCCTCGCACCGACAGCGTGCCGCCCCGAGACCACCGTCGCCCTCGCGGCTCGTTCCGTGAGGGCGACCTTCGCCTCAGGCAGGCTCGATGTCGTCTCGGAGCGCCGACGCTCGCCGACCGTTGAGGCGGTTGCGTTGGGTGACCTTTGACCCGGATTCCGGGGGTATATATCCTTTCTGTACCGGTCCATACGTTGGTCCGCGATCAGGGCCACATGACAATTCCATCCAGCAGGGATCCACGCAGCCCAGCGCTGGAGGAGAGGGATGGAATCGGAGGCCACGGGGCCCGGGACCATTGCCCGCGCGTCCGTGACGCCCGGGTCAGCCGGCAGCGAAGCGCAAAGCCTCGCGGCGCAGGTCAGCGTCCCGGCTGCCCCTCCCCCGCCCGCGCCCGCCGCCCTGACCGGGGACGCCGCGCGTCCCGCCCCGTCCTCCGGTCGTCGCAGGTTTCTTGCCTGGCTCGGCGGCCTGACCGTCATCTCCACGGCGTCGATGGTCCTGACCCCGATCGTGGCCTTCCTCGTCCCCACCTCCTCCGGAGCTAACGAGAGCGGTGGGAAGGTCCTCGTCGGGACCACCGACGACATCCCGCCCGGGGCCGGCAAGGTCGTCGCCATGGGCAGCAAGCCGGCCATCGTGGTCAACACCGATGCCGGCGTGAAGGCCTACTCGGCCATTTGCACGCACCTCGGCTGCGTGGTGGCGTGGAACGACCTCTCGTCCCAGATCGTGTGCCCGTGCCACGGCGGCCTGTTCAACCCGGCGAACGGCGCCGTGGTGGGGGGGCCGCCGCCGACCGGGCTGCCGCCGCTCAACGTGTCCGTCGAGGGCAACCAGATCTTCCTCACGGAGTCTTGAGATGACCGCGACGCCCAAGACTGGCACCGAGGTCGCCCCGGGCCGCGTCGTGACCTGGCTCGACGAGCACACGGGGCTCGGGCCCGTGATCAACGCGAGCCTCCACGTCCGCGTGCCGAGGGCCGCGAACACGATGTACTTCGGCGGCATCGCCCTGTTCCTGTTCATGATCCAGGCCACGACGGGCACGCTGCTGGCGCTCTACTTCAAGGGCACGCCCGAGGCCGCCTACAAGAGCGTGCAGTTCATCACCAGCGAGGTGAACTTCGGCTGGCTGATCCGCAGCATCCACCACTGGGGCGCGGACCTGATGATCCTGTTCGTGATCCTGCACCTGCTGCGGATCTTCTTCCAGGCCGCCTACAAGTACCCGCGCCAGGTGGTCTGGCTGGTGGGCATGCTCCTGCTCATGGTGACCATGGGCTTCGGCTTCACCGGCTACCTGCTGCCGTGGGACCAGCGCGCCTATTGGGCCACCGTTGTGGGCACCGAGATCGCGGGCAGCGTGCCCGTCATCGGCGAGTCCGATCTCACGCTCCTCCGGGGAGGCGCGGACGTCACCGGCGACACCATGAGCCGCTTCTTCGGCATCCACGTCCTGGTGCTCCCGATCTCGCTCGCCGTGCTGCTGGGGCTGCACCTGGTCCTGGTGCACCAGATGGGCCTCGCGAGCCCCAAGCGGCCCGAGCCGCGCACGCCGGAGGGCAAGTCGGCGCTCGAGGACGAACCGGTCCGGCCGTTCTTCCCCAACTACCTGGTGGACGAGCTGGTGGCCTGGTACATCCTGCTTGCGATCCTGGTGGTCCTCGCGTCGATCTTCCCGGCCGGCCTCGAGGACCCGGCGAACCCGCTCCAGACGCCCCAGCACGTCAAGCCCGAGTGGTACTTCCTGGGCGTCTACCAGATGCTCAAGCTGGTGCCCCGGATCGTCGGCATCCTGATCCCGATCGTGGGCGTCGGGGTGCTGGTCGTGTGGCCCTTCCTGGACCGCAGCCCGGAGGTGCTCGCCAGACGGCGGAAGTTCGCCGTCGGCGGTGCCACGCTCATCCTCGTCGCACTCGTCGTGCTCACGGTGGTCGGCTATGTCAGCTAGGGCGGTCCTCTCCCGCACGCAGCTGGCCCGGCGCCGCGCTCAGCGGCTCGCCGCCGCGACGAGCCTGCTCGGGTTCGCCTGGTTCGCGCTCGCGGGCTCGGCTAGCAGCGCCGACCCGTCGGCCTCGGCCGCTGCCTCCCTCGACGTCCCCGCGGCGCCCACCATGGCCCCCCCGGACGCCGCCGGCTCGCCCGCCCCGTCCGCCGACCCCGGATCAGCGACCGGATCCGCCGCGCCCACGCCCGGCTGGACCCCGAACTTCAGTCCGTCGGCCTCCGAATCGCTGAACCCGCTGTTCATCCCGACGATGCCGCCGCCGACGCCCATCCCGGCCACGGCCCCGCCCGTCCCGTCGCCCATCGCACACCCCGCGAACGGCGACAAGAACAGCTGCTACGACTGCCACAGCGCGGTCAACGACAAGCAGGCCTCGATCGCAGCCGACTGGAAGAGCAGCGTCCACGCGTCGGTCGGCGTGACCTGCGCCGACTGCCACGGCGGCGACCCGACGTCGGACCAGATCACCGTGGCCATGGATCCAGCGAAGGGGTTCGTGGGCGTCCCGACCCGCATGCAGACGGTGGGCCTGTGCGGCAGCTGCCATGCGGATCCAGCGCGCATGAAGCCCTACAACCTGGAGACCGACCAGTACGCCAAGTACTGGACCAGCGTCCACGGCCAGCAGCTGCTCGTGAACAACGACGTGCGGGTCGCCATCTGCGTGGACTGCCACGGCGTGCACGACATCAAGAAGACCACCGACCCCACGGCCAAGGTGTTCCCCCTCAACGTCCCGGCGCTGTGCTCGAGCTGCCACTCCGACGCGGCGAGGATGGCACCGTACGGCATCGCCACCGACCAGTACGCGGTCTACGCGCAGAGCGTCCACGGCGTGGCGCTGCTCCAGAACAAGGACACGCGGGCACCGACGTGCGCCAGCTGCCACGGCTCGCACGATGCCCAGCCGCCCACGTCGGCCACGGTCGTCGAGGTCTGCGGGAAGTGCCACACCGCCACCCAGAAGCTGTACGAGGAGAGCAGGCACGCGCAGCTCCCCGCCGCCGGCCCCCAGTGCTGGACGTGCCACGGCTGGCACGACGTCACGCAGCCGAGCTCGGACCGGTTCTTCCACCCGCTGACGCCGAACTACGCCTGCGTCACCTGCCACGATCTGCAGACCCACAAGCTGCGCCTGGAGGTGGCCCGGTTCGCGAACGACGCCGACCGCCGGTGCGACACGTGCCACCACCCCGATTCGGACATCTACGCCCAGGCCGTGGGCATCAGCAAGGCCGTCAAGGGGGCTGAGGCCGCCTACAACCTCGCCGACGCGGAGATCCAGCAGGCGTCGAGGCTCGGGATGATCACCTCCGACGCGGAGGTGATCCTCGCGGGCGCCAAGACGAGCCTCATCCAGGCGCAGGCCGCGGTGCACACGACGAAGCTCGCGACGATCTCCCAGCTCGCGACGGACGCCACCGCCAAGGCGCGGGAAGCCCAGGCGCGCGCCGAGGCGAAGATCGAGCAGAGCAACTTCCGGCGTGAGGCGATGACCGTGGTCCTCGCGCTGATCGCCCTGTGCATCGTGTTCCTGGTCCTGCTCAAGCGGCGGCTGGACCGGGAGCTCGGGTAGCCCGCGCTACGCCCGCCCGACCGCGATCCGGTCCGGGCGCGTGTAGACGTTGAAGCCCTCCCGGCGCAGGAACCCGACCAGCGTCATCCCCAGGCGCTCGGCCGCGTCGACCGCGAGGTCCGACGGGGCCGAGACCGCAGCCAGGATCGGCACGCCCGCCACCGCCGCCTTCTGCACCAGCTCGAAGCCCGCCCGACCGCTCACCAGCACGA
>JAJYMP010000152.1 GCA_021786915.1 Chloroflexota bacterium | reverse complement strand
CCGCTGCTGCGCACGGCGTGCCGCACGGGTGGTCATGGATCCATCCTCCGGAATGACGGCGCCGGCATGGCGCGGGCTGACAAACGAAACTCGATCGTCGCGTTCGCGAGGCCACGCGAACGGAGGGGGTTTCGAGGCCGTGCCGTGCCGGGCGCAACGCGAAGGCCCCGAAACCGTGTGCTCATGGCCGCCATCGTTCGCCGCCGGCCTTGGCACAGGGTGAGCCGCAGCTGAGATGACGCTGAGAACGGGCGCAGCCGCCGGCCGCGCGGGACGATCTGCGCGATGATGCTCGCGCAGATCTCAGCGCTTTCTCAGTTCATGCTCAGCTAATCTGGCGACACTCACGGTCAGGCGCTGAAGGTAGCGACGGTGAGTGTATGAGAAGAAGGCTGGACCGATGAGCGAGACGCCGCGCATCCTGGTCGTCGACGACGACGAGCGGATCCGCTCCACCGTGCGGCGCGGCCTGGTCTACGAAGGCTATCGGGTGGTCGAGGCCGCGTCTGGTGAGGAGGGCCTGGAGAAGGCGCGCGAGCACCTGCCGGACCTCGTCATCCTCGACATCATGCTGCCCGGCATCGACGGACTTGAGGTGTGCCGCCGCCTGCGCGCGGGCGGCGGGGAGCTCGCGATCCTCATGCTGACCGCCCGCGACGAGGTCAAGGACCGCGTCACCGGCCTCGAGACCGGCGCGGACGACTACCTGGTGAAGCCGTTCAGCTTCGAGGAACTGCTGGCCCGCGTGCATGCGCTGCTCCGGCGGCGCGCCGCGCCCGCGGGCGAGATCCTGCACTTCGGCGACCTTGAGCTCGACGTCGATGCCCGCGAAGCGCGCAGGGATGGCCGGCCGATCGAGCTCACCACGACCGAGTACAACCTGCTGCTGCTCTTCATGCGCCACCCGCGGAAGGTCCTCACCCGGGACGTGATCATGGACCGCGTGTGGAGCTACGACTTCGGCGGTGAGTCCAACGTGCTCGAGGTGTACGTCCGCTACCTGCGCAACAAGCTCGAGGCGGAGCGGGGCTCGCGGCTCATCCACACCGTGCGCGGCGCGGGGTACGTGCTGAAGGAGTGAGGCTCCCCGCCCGGCACCTGCCCCTGCGGACGCGGCTCGCGCTCCTCTACACGACCCTGCTGGCGATCGCGCTCATCGTGTTCGGCGGGGGCCTCTACCTCGTCCTCGATAATGCGCTCTCGAACAGCTTCAATCAGACGCTGCTGGGCAACGCCGAGCACGCCCGCGGCGCCTTCGCGGCCGATGTCGGGCCGAATGGCCAGCTCGATCCCTCGCCGCGGCTGCTTGCCCAGTTCGCCGCGACCGGTGGTCGGGTCGAGGTCCTGTCACCGACCGGAACCATCCTCGCCGACTCCGCACCGCCGGGGACACCACCCATGCCGATCAACGCCGGCGACCTTGCGCTGGCGGCCCGCAACGAGCACGGGGTCCACGACGTCTCGGTGGAGGGCGACACCAAGCGGCTCACGATCGAGCCAATCGACTCGGTGAGCGGGCAACTGCTCGGGTACGTCGCGTGGGCGGAGTCCACCGGCTCCCTGCGCGATCTCCTCCGCACCGTCTCCATCGCACTCGTGGCCGGCGGGATCCTGGTGGCCGTGCTGGCCTTCGCGGCGGGCTGGCGGCTGGCGCGGCAGGCGCTGGCGCCGGTCGTCGAGGTCACCGACACGGCGCGTGCGATCTCGCTTTCGGGCGACTTCGCCGCCCGCGTGGAAGCCGGGCCGCCAGGCGACGAGATCAGCGAGCTCGCGGTTGCATTCAACGAGATGCTGTCCGCCCTCGAGGCGAACCACCAGGCGCTCCAGCGGTTCCTGGGCGACGCGTCGCACCAGCTGCGGACGCCGCTCACCACGATCCGCGCGAGCCTCGACCTCGCACAACGACTGGGCCTCGACGAGACGGAGCGCCGTGCGATTCTCGGGGATGCGCAGGCGGAGGCGGGTCGTATGGCGCGCCTCATCGGGGACCTGCTGGCGCTCGCACGGGCTGATGCAGGCGCCAGGCTGTCGTTTGCACCGGTCGAGATCGACGCAGTGCTCCTCGAGTGCGTCCGCGAGCAGCGCCAGGCGGCGGAGCACGTGCGGATGACCGTCGAGAAGCTGGAGCCCGCGATCGTGGACGGGGACCGCGACCGGCTGAAGGAACTGTTCCTCATCCTGCTCGAAAACGGGGCGCGGTACACGCCCCCCGGCGGCAGCGTGTCCGCCAGCCTCGAGATCCGGGACGGCCAGATCGTCGTCGGCGTCGCCGACACTGGCATCGGGATCGACGAGGCGGACCGTGCGCACCTGTTCGAGCGCCTGTACCGGGGCCGCCGGGCGCGCGAGATGCGGCCGTCCGGGACCGGGCTCGGGCTCGCGATCGCGCACTGGATCGCCGAGGCGCACGGCGGAACGATCGCGCTCGAACCCCATCCTGGCGGCGGCACGCTGGCGGTGGTCACGCTGCCCGAGCGGATGCCGTGAACGAGAACCCGCTCCGCAGCCCGCGCGTGCTCCTCGTCGACGACGAACCGCCCATCGCCGAGCTCGTGCGCGGCTACCTGGAGCGCGAGGGCATGGAGGTCCACTGGCGGGCCGATGGCCCGGCGGGGCTCGCGGCGGCACGCGACCTCGCGCCGGACGTCGTGGTCCTCGACGTGATGCTGCCGGCCATGGACGGCTTCGAGGTGTGCCGGCAGCTCCGCACGTTCTCGGACGCGTACGTCCTCATGCTCACCGCGCGAACCGACGAGATCGATCGCGTGGTCGGCCTGTCCGTGGGCGCCGACGACTACGTGCTGAAGCCGTTCTCACCGCGCGAGCTGGTCGCGCGCATCAAGGCGCTTCTGCGTCGCCCGCGGACGCCGTCCAGGGAATCTGCGCCCGCCGTCGCCGCCGACGGAACCCGACCGCTGACGACGCCCCGGGACAACGCGGTGAGCGCGGCGAGCGGCTGGACGCGCGGCGACCTGGCGGTCGACCTGCGGCGGCGGAGCGTCACCGTCCGAGGCAGACCCATCGACCTCACGACGCTCGAGTTCGAGCTGCTCGCGCTGCTCTCCCGGGAGCCGGGCGTCGTGTTCACGCGTCAGCAGCTGCTCGATGGGCTGTGGGGTGTCGACTACGTGGGGGACGAGCACGTGGTCGACGTCCACGTGGCGAACCTCCGGCGCAAGCTCGGCGATGATGCCGCCCATCCCGAGCACGTCGAGACGGTCCGGGGCGTGGGCTACCGGTATTCGGGCGGCAACGACCCCTCGGCCAGGATGGCTTGACGGAATCTTGAGCAAACGCCACATCGACGGTTGAGAAACGGCGACCAGGCTGCGAACGTCCGGACGGAATCCGGCTGCCAACGACAGTCAAGGAGTGACGCTGATGATGTACGGGTTCGGCTGGGGCGGGGGCCTCGGCGGTTGGGTCATGATGCTGGGAGGCCTCGCGCTCCTCGTGGGCCTGGTGGTCCTCGTCGTCTGGGGCGTCGGAGCGGCCTGGGCGAGGCCGGGGCGCCGCGGCGGCGACGGCGACGGCGACGGCGACGGCGACGGCGGAGATCGTGCCGCCGCCATCCTCCGGGAGCGCTTCGCCCGCGGAGAGATCAGCGAAGCGGATTACGAGCAGGCACGCAAGACGCTGGGTCTCGGGTGATGGATAACCGCAGGCTGGGCTGGCTGGGAGCGGGGCTCGTCGCGATCGGAGTCGTCGCGATCGTCGCGGGCGCGGCGATCGGCGGAACGGGAGGCCCGGCGTGGCCGTACGCTGGCATGGCCGGCTGGGGCCCTGGGATGATGGGCGCCTGGGGCGGCGGCACGGTCACCGCCTCGGCGGTGCCCCGGTCCTCCGCTGACGGCTCCAACCCGTCCGCGAACGGCGTGCACCTGGCCGGCTCGCAGTTCTCGCCCGCAACGATCACCGTGAGCGTCGGCACGAGCGTCACGTGGCTCAACGATGACTCGGTGCCGCACACAGTGACCGCGAGCGACCGCTCGTGGTCCTCCGGATACCTCGCCCCGGGAGCGACCTACGAGCGGACGTTCACCCGCGCAGGCACGTACTCGTACGTGTGCCTCTACCACCCCTGGATGCTCGGCACGCTCACGGTGCAGTGATGCGCGTCCCGCCGCTCGGCTTCCGCGGGCGCCTGCTGGCCGTCAACCTGGCGGTCATCGCCGTCGGGGCGGTGGTCGTGTTCGCGGGCGTCGGGCTCATCGCGCCCGGCCTGTTCGATGCGTCGATGGGCCAGGCCATGGGCGGCCCGAGCGGCATGGGGATGGACGCCATGATGGGCGCCGCGGTGCGCAGCTCGTTCCAGGACGCCGTTCACGGCGCCCTGCTCATCGCCGTCGGCGCCGCCGTGCTCGTCGCCGTCGGACTGAGCGCGATCCTCTCGGCACAGGTCGCGCGGCCCATGGGCCACCTCGCCCGGGCCGCCCAACGAATCGCCGGCGGTGACTACGGCGAGCGCGTGGAGGTCGGGAGCGGGGATGAGGTGGGACGGCTGGCGGCCTCGTTCAACCAGATGGCCGCGTCACTCGCGGCCAACGAGCAGCGGCGGACGCAGCTCGTGGGCGACGTCGCCCACGAGCTGCGCACCCCGCTGGCCACCCTCA
>JAJYMP010000157.1 GCA_021786915.1 Chloroflexota bacterium | reverse complement strand
CCGTGTACGGCGCCCGGACCTGCGAGGACACCGCGATCACCGAGAGCCGACTGCTGGCGCTGCGGATCCCCTTCCGCTCGGTGGATATCGATGCGGACCCCGATGCGGCCCGCCGCGTCGTCGCGCGCAACGGCGGGCGGCGCGTCACGCCCACGGTGCTCGTCGGTGAAGACGGTCCGATGGCGACCGAGCCCAGCCTCGAGCAGCTCGACGCGCTGCTCGCATCCGCCGGTTTCGAGGTCCGACGGCCCGACGCGATCCAGTTCCACGGGCCCCTGGCGGACCGGCCGATCCCCATGTGCACCCTCGCCGACGCGACCGGCGCACGGTTCTCCCTCGAAGCCCTCCGTACCCGACGCCAGGCGGCCATCTTCTTCGGCCACGGGCCCGCCTGTCGCGCCTGCGCCGGCTACGCGAAGCAGCTGGCCCTCCAGCATGGCGCCATGGAGGACGCGGAGGGCGTCCCGGTCATCGTCGTCGAGGGCGCTGCCGCTGCCGCGCGCGCGTGGACGGAGGAGATGGCACCCGGCGTGGTGGTGCTCGGGGACCCGGGTGGCGCCTGGCAACATGCCGTGGCAAGCGCCGTCGGGGCCAGCCCGAGGCAGGTCATGCTGCTCGTCCTCGATCGATGGGGTGCCCCGCGGGCGGGCTCCTTCGCAGCCGATGCAGGAGGGCTGCTCGCGCCTGGCGATGCCACCGACTGGCTCCGGTTCCTGGCCCTCGAGTGCCCGGAATGCGCGGGCGAGCTGCCGTGGCTCGAGGATCGGACGGTGCCCGGCTCGATGGGTCAGGAGCGCGCGGACAGCAGGTGAAGGTGGGTCCGGCTCAAAGCGGACTCCATGACGCATGCCAGGAGGAGACGATGCGACTCGATTACCGCCGGGAACTGCCCGAGGCAACAAGGGCGATGGCCGAACTTGAGGAGGTCGTCGCGGCGAGCACGCTCGAGCCCAAGCTCCGTGAGCTCGTCAGGCTGCGTGCATCGCAGTTGAACGGCTGCGCCTTCTGCGTGGACATGCACACCAAGGATGCGCGGGCAATCGGCGAGGACGAGCAACGCCTGCATCTCGTCGCCGTCTGGCGGGAGGCACCGGGCTTCACGCCGCGAGAACGCGCCGCGCTGGCGTGGACCGAGGCACTCACGCTGTTGCCGGAGACCGGCGCTCCCGACGACGTCTACGCCGAGCTGGAGCCCGCCTTCACGCCGCGCGAGCGCGTGGCGCTGACGCTCGCGATCGTGGCCATCAACGGGTGGAACCGCTTGTCCGTGGGGTTTCGCCGCCCAGCCGGCGACTACGTGTCCGATCGGCACCCGGAACCCGCCAGCGCCTGAAGGTTCGGTGCGCCGGCTGGTTCCGTCCGTCGTCGCGGCGCAGCGAGCTCGCCGCCCCGCGACTCAACCGTTCTCGGCAGCCGGAGCCTGGTCCTGCCTCGCGGTCAGCACCATGTCCGGAAACGGCGGTGGATAGAGACGCTGGTATCCACCGATCGAGGGGTACAGGTTCGCTTCGATCGCCGCCAGCAGCTGACGGATATGGTCGAGATCGTGGTAGGCCCACTCGGCGATCTGCTCCCGGGCCGTGATCCGGCCGAAGCGCGCGCTCACACCGGCTCGCTCGAGCTCTGCCGGCCCGAGCGTGCTGAGCCAGGCAAGCGTCTCCGCACGCGCGGCACGCCACGCGACCAGCGAGTCCAACGGTGCGCCGGGCGGCGGAGCCGCTGCCCCGCGCGGCATCGGCACGTCGTCAACATCGGCGATCATCGCCTCCACCCGGGCGCCGAGCAGCCCTTCGACGTACAGGAGGTGACCGAGCACCTCGCGGGGGGACCATTCCTCGGGCGCGGGCCGACGTTCCAGGACCTCGGCCGGGACGGACTTCACGACCGCGTCGAGCGCGGTGCGCATCGCCCGCATGACGTCGAGCACCCCTGCCTCGAGCTCCGCCTGGCGGCCACCGGCTGCGGTCTCCGCTCCGGCGCCGCCGCCGGGCGTCCCTGTCGAAATCGGGGGGCTGGCCATCCCATCTGCTCCTTTCGTGTTGTCCGGCGCGACGCTTCGGACTGGCTTCGCCGGTCAGCATGGCCCGAAGCCGCCGCCGGGACAGTGACATGCCTCGCTCCCCTGGTCATCGTCCTGCGGCGGCGACGGCGCCTCGCAGCCACGATCCGCCAATCATCGTTGACGGGTGGGCCTGCCAGGTCCCTGCCCGAAGAAGGCTCGTCTCTGGCCCTCGGCAGCGCGCCGGCCGCGCTCCGCCGGGTCACGTGGCGGCTGCCACTGCGCCGTCGCCCGCGACCATGGTCACGGCGTGCGCGTCATCGGACGGACACGCTTCGTCCATGAGTACCGAGATCGTCCGCCATGCCTCCAGTACCCAACCCATCTACCTGCCGGCGCACATGCCGCCGCCCATGGTCTGTCCGGCGCGGTACCACCGCATCCTCGTGGGCTATGACGGCACGGCGGCGGCACGCCGAGCCCTGGCCCTGGCGGCGACCCTGACGGGCGTGTTCGGCGCCTCGCTCACCGTCGTCAGCGTGGTACCGCCCTGGCCGGGAGACCTGACGGGCGGGCCACTACTGGCAGCATCGATCCCACCGGACGATGCGGCCGTGCACATCGATCAACTGCGCGAGGCCGAAGCCGCGCTGGACGCGTGCGGCGTGTCCGCCGAGCTGTGCGCACCAGAAGGCGATCCCGCACGCACGATCGAACAGCTCGCCGAGGAAGGCGACATCGACATGATCGTGCTGGGGGGACGGCGCCTCGGCCTGTTGGGCCGGTTGCTGCTCGGCAGCACGTCCGAGCACGTCCCGACGCGTGCCCGAGCCACCGTCATCGTCACACATTGACGCGCCCGATGCGCGCGGCCCGGCCTCGCGGGCCGGCGTCCGCGTGCGGTGGCCGTTCGTCCGCCTGCGCGGAGCAGCCGGCTGTTCGTCGTGTGGACGACGGAGGCACGGGAACGTGGCTGATACGGTGGCTCACGGCGGCGCCCGCATCGCGCCGGGACCGCGACCGTTGCCGACGATGAGGGACCCGACGATGCCCATCAACCTGCAGCGAGCCTACGATCCCCCATCGACCGAGGACGGGTTTCGTGTCCTGGTCGACCGGGTGTGGCCCCGGGGCCGGTCACGCGAAGCGCTCCGGCTGGCCCAATGGGCTCCCGATCTGGGTCCGAGCCACGAGTTGCGCCGCTGGTTCGACCACGACCCGGCGCGCTGGGCCGAGTTCCAGGCACGCTACCGGGCCGAACTGAGGGAGCCCGGGCGGTCGGCCCAGCTCGACGCGCTCGCCGAGCGCGCTCGGGCCACGACCGTGACGCTCGTCTACGGTGCGCACGACACGGAGCACAATCAGGCCCGCGTGATCGCCGAGGAGCTCGAGCGGCGACTCAGGGTCGGATCGGCATGACGGAGGCACGGCGCGCGCGCACCCCGATGGCGGTCGCCATCGTCGCGCCGTTGTTCGCGCCGGTGCGGCCTGCGCAACCGTACGGCCCGCATGCCTTCCTGGTGGATCTTGCCCGGGCGCTCGCGGCGCGGGGCCACCGCACGGTGGTCTACTGCGCTGCCGGCTCGCTCATACCCGGCGTGGCAACCTGCACCGTGCCGGTCAATCCGCTGGTGGCGGGTGCGAGAGTGCACCTGCTCGGGGGGAGGCGCGGCACCGCGGAGGCCGGGCTGCACGCCCACGCCGCGTCTCCGGATGCGATCGCCGACGCCGTACGCGGTGCGTTCGAGCGCGTCTTCCGCGAGATCGACCGCCGGGGTACGGACGTGATCAGCCAGCATGCGTTCGATGCGGAGGCGATCGAGGTAGCGGAGCGGCGCCCGGTCCTGCACACACTTCACCTGCCGCCAATGGGTCGGGTCATCGCGGCCGCTCAGGCGACCACCGCCACGCTTGCGGCGGTGTCGGAGGCGTCTCGACGCGACTGGGAGGCTGCCGGCGTGCCCGGTGTGCGTGTCCTGCGCAACGGCGTCCCGGCCTGGGATCCCGGCACGCCCGAGATCGAGCCGGTGGCGTTGATGGCCGGCCGCTTCTCCCCGGAGAAGGGGTTCGCGGCCGGCATTCGCATGGCGCTGCGGGCCGGGCTGCGCCCCCGGCTCATCGGAGAACCGTACGACCGCGGCTACTTCGAGTCGGAGATCGTCCCGCTCCTCCCCCTGGCCGAGCTCCTGCCCACGGTGCCCCGTGAGGCGCTGTGGGGCGCCATGGCTCGTGCGGCGGTGACGCTCGTGCCCATCGAATGGGAAGAACCGTTCGGGCTCGTCGCCGCCGAGGCGCAGATGGCCGGGTGCCCCGTGGTGGGATACCGGCGGGGCGCCCTGCCGGAGGTCGTGGAAGAGGGCGTCAGCGGATTCCTGGCGCCGCCCGGCGACGAGGATGCGCTGGTCGAGGAGATCGCTCGGGCGCGCCGACTCGACCGGGCCGGGGTCCGGGCGTCGGCCCTGCGCCGACTCGGAATCGAGCCCGCAACTGATGCGTACGAGCAGGTGTTGCTGGAGATCGCGACGCGCCGCGCCGATAGCTGGTCCAATCGTCCCTCCGCGCCGGGGCCTCTGCGGCCTTGAGGGCAGGCCCGACTCGGGCCCCACGGGACCGCTGCGGGAGGGGCCGTT
>JAJYMP010000455.1 GCA_021786915.1 Chloroflexota bacterium | reverse complement strand
CGTCGGCCGCTGACGCGGCCTCCGAGGGGGTGGCCAAAACCCCGATCCAGGGTGGCCGTTTCGCGCGGACTGGCATGGCCAATTCAGCGAAATACGCAGTCGGCGAACGTTCCGTCGTTCCGGAGTCGCCGACCGCACACGCACGCGAGGAGGCCGCCGAGCAGGTCGACCCGGTCACGGTCCCTCGGTCCCCCACCGCGGGTCCGGGCGCGCCGGACCTCCTCGACGCGAGCCCACAGGTCGTCAGGGACGGGCGGGTCCGCCCGCCACGGCGCCGGCTTCAGCGACTCCCGGTCGCTCCGCCGGTGCCGCCGGACACGGCTGTTGTAGAGCGGGTTCATGAGGATCATCCGGATCCGGGTCTCGGCCAGCCCGGTCTCCTCGGCGAGGTCCTGCGCACTGACGTTGCCGAGGGCGTAGCGCTCGAACAGGCCGACCGCGATCGGCATCCGCTCCGGGTCGACCTCGAGCCAGTGCGGCGGCCCCGGCAGGCGCCGGAAGCCGAGGCCGGCGTGCCCGCCCGGGTCGTCTTGGCGGTCGAACGTGGCGGCGTAGCCGTCGGTGATGCGCTCGGACAGGCGGCGGCTGTACTTCTCGGCGCCCGCGGCCTCGCTGATCAGCTCGTCCCAGTCGTGCGGGTCGGACGAGAGGATCCGCCGGTCGCACCTGACGAGCGCGACGCCGGCGGGGTGGAGGCCGTCCTCGAGGAGCTCGAGCGTCTGCCGCAGGTTGCGCTGCCACCGGTCGGAGTACCCGGCGAGCAGGAGGTCGAAGGCACCCGCCTTCGCCTCGGCGAGCATCTCGGCCATGGTCGCCGAGCGCCAGACCGTGGTGCCGCTGTGCGCGACCTGGAACACCTGGCCGGTGTCGACGAGGTTGTGGCGGTCGATGAATCGGTCCTGCTGCTCGCGCTGGCTGGCCGGGCCGTACCGGTCGTACTGGCCGGCCGTGGACTCGCGGATCCAGCGCGCCACGCGGAGCCCGCGGACGGGCGTTCGTCGGGATGGTGTGGGCGTCACTGCGGGAGCCGCAAAAGGGGAGGAACCCGGGCGGACTTCGGATTGCCAAGGCGCGGGTACTCCCGCCCCCCATGCCGTCCGAGGGCCTCCCCCACCCCCTGCGCTTCGCGCGCTCGTTGCAGGACCGGCAGGACGCCTGCCACCCCGCGGACGGGTCGCCGTCGACGACGTGCGCGGCGACCAGGTCGGACGCGGCGACGATGACCGCGCCGCACCCGTACGCGCAGGGCGTGGGCAGCAGCGTCAGGAGCAGCGCCCGCGCCCGCTGGTGCGCGGCGTCGTACCCGCGCGCCTGCCGGGACGGTCGCCGGCGCTCGCACTCGCGGCAGGGCGTGCCGGACAGGACGCGGGCGGGCGGGTGCCCGTTGTCGCAGGTGCGGATCACGGAGCGCTGGCCGGGCGGAAGTGGTGAGTTGGCGTCGTGCCGGAGCCCCAGCTGCCCCTTGTGAAGCCGGCGCCGATGCGGCGCTTCAGCTGGCAGGTGCAGGAGTGCCCTCACCGACGACCAGGGGCGTATCGTCTCGGTTCGCCCATTCACCCATCGCAGCGTCGTAGCAGCGTACGCGGTCCCATCCCAGGAGCGTCAGGGCGAAGACGTCGAGGGTCGTGGCGATCCCGGCCTGGCAGTGGACGATCGTCTCGCGGTCCGGGCGGAGGCCGGCGTGTGCGGCGAGCGAGGCGATGTCGGCAGCGGACTTGAGGACGGGAGGGTCCCCGTTTGTGAGGAGCTCGGTGAGCGGGAGGTTGATCGAACCCGGGATGTGCCCTACGCGCTTGTTGCCGAACGGATCCGAGCGCCCCGCGTAGAAGTTGGGCCCGAGTGCGTTGACGACCTGAACGCCCGACTCGTCGTAGCGTGCCAGGAGTTCGTCGAGCCGAACGATCTGCGACTCGTCCGGCCGGGGGACGAAGGAAGCCGTACTGACCTCGGGGACCGCGTCGCTGATTGGCCGGCCTTCCGTGAGCCAGCGATGGAAGCCGCCGTTGAGCACCTTCGCTTTGCGATGGCCGTAATACGCGAGAACCCACCACAGTCGGGTAGCCCAGTGGTGGCCTTCACTGGCGTAGGCGACGACCGTGGTGTCGTTCGAGACGCCGATCTCGCCCATCGCAGACGCGAACTCATCCGGACCGATCACGTGAAGCGGCTCGCTGAGATGGGAGAAGGGATCTGGCTCCGTCTTCAACCATGGGTGGCCGGGAATGCGGACCGCACCAGGGATGTGTGCCCGCTCGTATGCGTCGCTCATCGCGCAGTCAACAACTCGGACGTTCGGGTCGTCGCGATGATCCCAGAGCCAGTCGGGATCCGCGAGCAGTTCAGGCCGGCCATAGCCCTTCATGGCGCCCATCGAGCGGTCTCCCGGAGCGTCGGCCATGGCCCGTCCGAGAACGCCGGCAGGCGACACGCCCACGGCAATCGTACGCCTCGCTGGTCGTCGGATCGTCTGGCCTCCGGGATCGACCCGCCGGCGACGACGTAGGCAGCGAGGACGTCCATCTGGCGCTGCGTCGCGGGCCGCCAGAGCGCGCCGCAGAGGAGCCCGTCCATTATGCGAAGTCCCGCGCCGCGGCGGCAAACCACTCATCCCGCCCCTCGATCGGGATGACGTAGGTTGCTAACGCGCGCCCGACACCTGTCGGGCGCGCCAGTACAGATGTTCTATTTGGTCGGCGTGAGCTTCGGCATCAGGCCGCCAATGCCCCGATCGCGAGCTGGTGCACTCCGTCGGGCCGCGTGAACGAGTACCCAGCCCCGGTGATGACCCCCAGCGCCACTGGCGGGCGTCCGGCCACCCGGTCGCGCAGCCGGAGGAGCCCGGCCGCCGCGGGGTCGACGACCGAGGCGTGCGACCCGAGCTTGACCTCGAATGCTGCCCAGTCACCGCCCGGCAGCTCGAGGATCGCATCGGCCTCCAGGCCGAGGGCATCGCGGTAGTGGTGGACGCTCCCCCGCAGCGGCCCGCTCAAGGCCCGGAGGTCACGCACGACCAGGGACTCGAACAGGAGTCCCATCAGGTTGAGGTCCGCGAGCAGGGCGTCAGGCCCGGCCCCGAGCGCCGCAGCCGCCAGGGAGGGGTCGGCAAGGTGTCGGATGGCGGACGCCCGCAGCCGGGTCCGGCTGCGCAGGCTCGGGCTCCACGCCGGGACGTCGTCGGTCAGCAGCAGGCGGTCGAGGGTCGCGAGGTAGGCACGCACGGTCTCGACCTTCATGCTCCGGTCGGCGCCGACGTCTGCTGCGAGGCGCTCCGCGCTCGCCGGGCAGGCGGTGTTGCGCGCCAGCGACGTCACCAGGGCCCGCACGCCGGCCGGGTCCCGCCGGACGCCGTCCACGCGGGGCACGTCGACCCTGCAGACGTCCTCGAGGTAGCCCTCGTTCACCAGCCCCGCCTGCGCCGGCGTCAGGCCCAGGTTGCCCGGCCAGCCGCCGACCACGATCCGCTCGGCAAGGTCGCCGATCCGCAGCCCCGGATCGGGGGCTGCCACGCGCGCCCCCGCGAGGACGGCCGCCAGCGAGACAGTCCCCGCCGAGTGGCCGCTCTCAATCAGCGCCATCGGTCGCATCCGGAGGCGGATGAACCGTCCCGCGCCCGAATGGCGCCGCTCGTCGTCGCGGGGCACCGACGAGCCTGTCAGGATGAACTGCCCGGGGGCGCGCCGGTCGTCGACGGCGTGGCGCACCAGGTTCCAGAGATCGGGCTCCTCCTGCCACTCGTCGAGGAGACGCGGGATCGTGCCGGTGAGCACGAGGCCGGGGTCCACCGCGAAGGCCTGGCGCGCGTCGGGCGTGTCCATCCGTATCTCGCTGGTCGCGGCTCGACGCGCGGTCTCCGTCTTGCCGCAGGCCTTCGGGCCCTCGATGACCACGGCGCCCGCCGCCCGAAGCGCCTCCCGCAGCTGGCCGTCGAGCACCCTGGGCCGGTACCCGTCAACGCGATCGAACTCTCCAGTCACCCGGCCATTGTCGGGCGCTGGCACGGGACAGTCAATCTCAAGGGGTTCGATCGCAGGCGGTTCAGGGGGTCGATCCGCAGGGTCTCCAGGGGGTCGAGGCGCAGCCCTGCCAGCCCATCTCCGCTCGCGGCAGTCAAGCCACCTGCTCCTCGCTCGCGCCCTCGATCGGGATCCTGACATTTGTGGCGTCCGCGCGCTCAACTCCTGTCGGGCGCGCTAGTCAATATGGAAGGACCGGCGCTCGCGCATCATCGTGGATTGCGCGGGCCGCTTGAGACAGTCCGCGTAGCGCCACATGCGGGAGGCCGGTCCAGTGGACAAGGGTACGAGGTTCATCGGGCTCGACGTGCACAAGGCGTCGATCGCGGTAGCGGTGGCCGGCGCCTTCGGTGACCCGGAGGATCACGGCCAGATCCCCAACGAGCCCGCAGCGATCCGCAGGCTCGTCGACCGGCTCGGCCGCCCGGACGTCCGGCTGAGCGTCGCGTACGAGGCGGGGCCGACCGGCTACGCGCTCCACCGCCAGCTCACGGGGCTGGGCATCGAGTGCATCGTCGTCGCGCCGTCGCTCATCCCGGCCAGGCCCGGCGACCGGGTCAAGACCGACCGCCGTGACGCGGCCAAGCTCGCCCGGCTGCTGCGCACCGGCGACCTGACCCCG
>JAJYMP010000557.1 GCA_021786915.1 Chloroflexota bacterium | reverse complement strand
GCGAGGGATACGACCGCGAGCGGCCGGCGGCCCCCGGCGAGGTCGTGCCGCTCGTGATCGAGATGTACCCGTCGGCCAACGTCTTCCAGGCCGGACACCGGATCCGCCTCGACATCTCGAGCAGCAACTTCCCGCGCTTCGACCTGAACCCCAACACCGGCGAGCCCCTCGGGCGGGCCGGCGCGTACCGGATCGCGACCAACCGGGTGCACTGGGGCCCCGACCGCCCGGCGGCCCTGGAACTCACCGTCCTTGCCGGCGGGTAGCCGCGGACGCGGTCCGGCAAGCGGGACGGGGCGATCGAGCGCCTCGCCGAGATCTTCCGCCGGGCCAACGCGGCAGGGCTGACGAGCGCGATCCACAGGCGAACGGGGCGCCCAGACTCTGGTGCCGCCGACGCCTGGAGACAAAGCGACGCCGTCCGGCCGAAGGCGCCGGACGGGGTCGTGCAGATCGCCTACAGGGCAGGACGAGGCGGCTGCGACCCGGCTCCAGCCGAGGCGCTCGCAGCGTTCGCCGCCTGGGCAGCCGGCGATTTGGCGCTGTCCCCGCTCGACGATCGGCCGACCCGCGGCGATGTGCGCCGGCCGGATGCGGTGTCGCTTGCGCGGCGGTTCGACTCCCTGGCCGCACACCTTGGCACCGTCGGCCTCGACCGGTTCCTCGCCGCCAGGGACTGGCCCGCGGCCGCGTCCGGCCTCGTACCGGACGACGCTGAAGGCGCGCGCGCCCCTTCGGCGGCGCGAGTTCGACCAGATCCGGGCACGGTCGCACCTGGGCCGGCTCGGCCCCGGGGCTGGCTCGCGGCGTCCGCGAACGGGGAGCGGGCATGCCGTAGCCAGCCTGGCCGCCCCCGGCCCAACCGCAAGCCGCCGCCCTGCCGTTCGAGCCCGGCCGCGGCAACGCTCGGGCCGCTGGGGGCTCAGGCCCGGCGGCCGGCCAGGAGGAGGCCGGCGCCGACGGAGGCGATGGCCAGCCCGCCGGCGCCGCCGATCATCTCCAGGCGCCCGGGCGACCGCTCGAACCACCTGCGCAGGCCACCGGCCAGAACGGCCCAGCACGAGTCCGAGCCGACCGCGACGAGCGAGAACACCAGCCCGAGGAGGAGCATCTGGAGCGGCACGTGGCCGGCGCCAAGGCGGACGAACTGGGGCAGGATGGCCGCCATGAACACAACGGTCTTCGGGTTCGTGGCGCCGACGACCACACCCTCGAGGAACGAGGCGCGGTCCGAGCGGGGCTTGCCCACCCCTGCGAGCATGCCGGCCAGGTGGCGACGCGCCCGAAAGGTCCGGATGCCCAGGTAGATCAGGTACAGGCCGCCAATCACCTTGACCACGGTGAACACGGCCACAGATCGCTCTGCCAGCGCCCCAAGCCCGAAGGCCACGGCCACGACCTGGGCGTACTCGCCCACCGAATTGCCCAGGACGCTCAGGATCGCGACGCGGCGGCCGGCCGCGAGGGCGCGCGAGACGACGAACAGGACGCTCGGTCCGGGGATGACGATGACGATCAGGGCCGTGAGCGTGAACGCCATCAGCCTGAAGACGCTCAGTCCCACCAGCACTGCGGCCCTCCTCTCTCAGACGTCGCGGCGCCAGCGGCGACGTCGTCCGGCGGCTGCACGGGACCAGGCGCGATGGTACGGCTTACCGCATCATGATGTCACGAGGTCACGGCGGCGGCAGGCGCTCGCGCGCGACGTGCCAGACGGTCCCTAGGCGCGTCGCCCCAGGGCATCCGCCACCTGGCGCCACAGCCGCGGCGCACGCCGGGACCGAAGATCGTGCCGCTGACCAACATCGGCAGCGTTCCGAGCCGACTCACCAGGACAGGACCTGCACGACCTCGCCGATGCCGAATCAGGCCACCAGGAGCGGGCTGCGCGCCAGGGGCGTGATGCGGCTGGCGAACGGACGGGCCGGATCGAGCGCCTGGAACAAGGCGTCGCGGGACGCCATGGCCATACCGAGCAGCACGACCACGACGGCGGCAACGCAACCGACCGCGATGGGAAGCGTGCCCAGGCCGACGTCAGCCCAAGGGCCTTCGCCAACTTTGTCGACGGTGACGAGGCTTGAGGCCTGGGCGGGAGCGAAGTTGGCGCCGCCGGGTTGTGGGACCCAAGGACACAGAGGGCGCTCAGCGCCTTTCCCTGTCCAAACGAGAAGAAGAAGAGGCAGGCCAGGACCGACGCCATGCCGAACGCCCGTCGCCTCAGGCGCACGCGTCCCCCCTCTCCGGTCGGCGCAGGTGACGATCCTGGGCGCTGGCGGGCCACGGCGCCGCGCGGCACAGACCGACGGCGTCGCGAAACGGCGAGCGCGAGATGGCGAGCGCCGACGTTTCTCTTGCATCCGCTGGCAGGCGGGGCGGAGCACCGGCCCTGTTTGCCGCCCACGGCCCACGCTCAGGCGCGCGCCGTCATGACGCATGAAGGCCGGCGCGCCAAAGCGGCGACCCGACGCGAAGGTCGTTTCGGTGATTTCGCGCGATACACGCTCCGCCGCGCGGCCGGCGGCAGGGCCGACGCCGGCCGCAGGCAGGGATCGCATGCGCGCTTGACCGACGCGGCCACCGCTAGCGGAAGTTTCGTAGTTAGGCGTCGTACCTGACCAAGGCGTGGGCCGGGTAGCCTGCGGGGAGCGGAGAAACCGCTTCGCCGCAGGCTTTCTTCGTGTCGTCCCCGACTTGATGGCAAGGCCGCGGAGGCTCGCTTTCGTAGTACCTGATGAGATTGTTGGGATAGGCAGGAAATGTAGGGTTCCAGGGCGAAGTTTGGCCTATATGTAGTACCTGTTAGGGGGGCGCCAATTGGCCGTCAGCCTCATACGCAAAACGGTCCGCAAGCACCAGTACTGGTACCTCGTCGAGTCCAAACGCGTCAACGGCAAACCCCGCATCGTTTGGCAGCGCTACCTCGGCAAGGCCGAAGACATCGCCGCCAAACTCACTGCCATCCGCGAGACCGAGGTCTACGACTTCGGCGCCGTCGCCGCCGTCCTCGCCGTAGCCCACCGTCTCGGCCTCGAGGCAATCGTCGACCGCCATGCAAACAAGCGTCGCCAGGGCATTCCTATCGGACGATTCATCTTGCTCGCGGTGCTCAATCGCGTGGTGGCCCCCAAGAGCAAGGCCAAGATCGGCAGCTGGTATGACGGCACCGTGCTGCGCCGCTTGTGGGGTAGCCCGGCCTCTGCCTTCACGAGTCAGGCCTTCTGGGCGGCGATGGACCACCTCGACCTAGCCACCCTCGAGGCCATCGAGAACGACCTCGTCCGTGCCGCCATCGATCGGTTCGGCGTGCGGGTCACCGCCCTCGCCTACGACGGCACCAACTTTGCCACCTACATCTGTACGAACTCGCCTTCGCAACTCGCTAAGCGCGGTCACAACAAGCAAAAGCGCAGCGACCTTCGCCAGGTGAGCCTGGCCCTGCTCACCACCGTCGATGGTCACGTGCCGCTCTTGCACGACACCTATGCGGGAAACGTCCCGGACCCGATCGAGTTCGGCCGGGTGCTGGGGCGTATGCAACAACGGCTGGAGAGCTTGGCCGTGCTGGGCGAAGAGGGCATCACCATGGTGTTCGACAAGGGCAACCCCTCAAAGGCCAACTTCACCGCGTTCTCCCAGGGGCCCGACGCCGTAGGCTTCTCCTTCGTCAGTTCGCTGTCGCTTGGCCACCACCCCGACCTTGGGGACGTCCCGCTCGCGGCGTTCTCCGAGGTAGATGCGGCACGCTGGCCCGGACTTGTGGCCTTTCGCACCGAGAAGATGGTGTACGGGGCAAAGCGACGCGTGGTGGTCACCTACAATCCGGCGCTGGCGCAGGGCCAGTTGGCCGGTGTCCGCCGCCAGCAAGAGAAGATCGACGCCGGCCTGCGAGTGCTCGTCGAGCGCCTTTGTCCTGCACCGGACGGCAAGCGGCGCAAACGTCGCACCAAGCGAGAGGGCGCGGAGCGTTACGTAAGGCGCCTTCTCGCACGGTACGGCGAGGCGGGCAGCCTGCTTACGTGGCAGGTGAGCGCCGACGACGCCGGTCAGGTGACCGTGTCCTACGCCTGGGACCCGGAGAAGCTTGTAGACCTTGAGGAGCGTCACCTTGGCCGCACGGTCCTGTTCACCGACCACATGGACTGGGACGATGCGACGATCGTTGCGGCATACCGCAGCCAGGGGACCCTTGAGAACGCCTTTCGCCAGATGAAGGATCCGCACTTCGTCACGGTGACCCCGATGTTCCACTGGACCGATCAGAAGATCCGTGTCCATCTCGCCGTGTGCGTCATGTCCCTGATGGTGGCATCGCTTCTGCATCGCCAGGCCCGGCAAGGTGGCTTCGCCCAGGGCTTCGACGCCTTGCTGGAGACGCTCGGCGGGATCCGCGGCGTCGTCGATCTCCCGCCCGAGGGCTCGCGGGAGCGGCCCCGAATCCGCCTGACCAAGCGCACAGCCGAGCAGGACCAGCTCTTCGCCCACCTTGGCCTGACGCAGTTTGACCCAACCGCCCGCCCCTAGAAACCGCAGGTACTACACCGGCGTGGCCCGAAAAGCCGCGCCGTTACGCCATCCGTTCGCTACACGCGCCGCTATCTGCGAAAGTACCGCTAGCTAGATGATCAAGCGAAGC
>JAJYMP010000120.1 GCA_021786915.1 Chloroflexota bacterium | reverse complement strand
CGCTGGCTGCACCCTCAATCGTAGCGTTCCGCCCGTGCCCATACGACAACGCGAAAGTACTGCCCGGAGGATCAGCGGCGAAGAGGGTGCCTCGGAGCAGCCCTCATCTCCGCGTGCCACACTGGGCGCTGTTCGGGGCGCCGCTCCGAAAGGGAGACCCTCCCTGGATGTTGTTCTCGCTCTCAGCGCTCCGAAGCGAGGTGGTTCTGGCTGCCGCCAGCGACGGTGCTTATCGCAGGTCGTCCCCGCGGCGACGGCAGCACATGCGCGAAGGCGCGGACTAGCGTTATGTCGCGAATGTCAGGTACGTGAACAGGAGGAGCGCCGCAACCGTGAACAAGCCAAACCACCACAAGCGTTGTCCCAGTTCCGATAGGAGCGCGCGCAGCGGTGGTCGCTCCGCTATTTCGTCCACAGGTGCTCCTGACCGGACCCGCATGAAGTGCGCGCGAGCACTCGTCAGCCCGGGAACTTGCCACGTCCACGTCCCGACGATTGCCGTGAGGATCACGAGGTTGATAACCACGTAGATCATCTCGTACCAGCGGCGGTCTCCGGGTAGCCAACTGAGGAGGCTCTCAGCCTGCCCGCTGCCGAGCGCGGCGTACCCAAGCAACATGGCCAGGAGGCCAATCCCAACCCCAAAGGCCAGGGTCGCCTTGACCGACAGACCGGGGCCGCCCCGGCCGGGACTGCTGGTCTGGGCGACGGCAGCTATGTGGCCGGTCATGGTCGTCTCCCATGCGATCGGCCTCGTCGTCAGGCCCATTACCGTTCGGATCTCTTCCTCGATCACAGTCAGATAGACCGAGACCCGGATCAACGCGACCCGCAGGAGCAGGACGATCTCTCCGCCGAGGAACATCAGTGGCGCGACCACGACCAAGACGGCCGGGTTGCCCGACTGCACCCAGGCGCTCATCAACGCGGCGAAGGCAGCGACGACGAAGCCCATCGCGACCATCATCGATTGCGCGTAGAGGCGTCTGTCTCGCGTCTGGACACCATACTCGTACAGCAGCACCTTGAGGAGTTCACGCGTACCAGCGCCGCTGGTCTGCGGCTGCATCATCGTCGGTCCCTCCGCGAGACGCACGTGTCTCGGACTGCTCGGGGTGGTTCAGCTGGAGTGTACGCGTCCCGCATGCCGCCGGGCGAACGCGGCCCGGGCCCACAACGCGGCGGACTACCCGAACAGTTCCGCCTGTTCGGCGGCCTTCTTGACCGGTCGTGCCTGTTGATATGCGGGAAGAACGAGCAGAGGAAGGTTCGGCTTCCTGCCTTCATCGAGCAGCTCGCGCACTGTCAGGATCTGGACGGCAGAGTAGTCGCGGCCCGACACGTCCGAGTGGTAGTACCCAGCCTCGGCTGCCTCTTGGGCCATGGAAGCGGTCGGCTCTTCCAGCGTCACGAATAGGCCCATCGCGGCACCGTGGGCGTGCATGTCGCCTTTGAGCTGGGCGATCATCGCCCGGTTCACGTTGCCGCTCTTGACCGACACGATGCACGTCTCAGGCTTGCCGCCCGCGCCCGTGAAAGTGATCACGCCATCTACGCCCCGGTCGGCGCCCTTCTTCTCGACGCTGCCACGCGGGGTCGCGCCGACGAGGTCGAGCGCCCACCACTGGAACTGGTAGCGGTGCTCCAGGCTGCCGTCTCTGAGCATCGTTCGGGCGCCCGCTACCTCGGTCGGCCGGTTCACGACCTCCACCTCGCCGAGCTCGGGGAAACTGTCGCGTAGGCGCTGGCGCATGACGGCGATGGCGAGGTACGTGATGTCGATCCCGATCCACTGCCGCCCTAACTTCTGGGCGGCGACAGTAGCCGTGCCGCACCCGCAAAACGGATCGAGCACGATGTCGCCGGGCCGTGAGGACGCGGAGACTATCCGCTCCACCAGCGCGAGCGGCTTCTGGGTCGGGTACCCGAGGCGCTCGCTGCCTTGCGCCTGCACGGGGCGGATGTCGTCCCACCAGGTCCCGAGCGGCATGCCCGGCATCTCGTCGAGGTAGCGCTTCTGGGCTGGGACGGTGCCGGGCTTCGTCTGGACGATCCGGCCCTCCTCGTACATCCGCTGCATCCGCTCCTGGGTGAACCGCCAGTAACGCGTGACCCCAAGGAACTCGTAGTGCGGGTTCCGCTTCGCTGGCGAGGCGCCACCAGGCGCCGTGATGTCGCTCAGGCGGTACCGCCGCCCGGTGCCGGGTTCGACGTGGCGGTAGAAGGCGTCGATGTACTCGGCGTCGTAGGCGCGGTACGGCTGCTGCCAGTAGTAGTCGGGTCCCTTGGCGTAGAAGAGCAGGACATCCTGGAGGCGGCCGAAGTGCTTGGCGCCCTGCGCGGCGTCGTTGTGCGACGTCTGGCGCTTCCACACGATCTCGTTGATGTAGTTCTCTGGCCCGAAGATCGCGTCGAGCACGAGCTTCAGGTGGTGGCTCGCGGTGGGATCACAGTGCAGGTAGAGCGACCCTGTCGGTTTCAACACGCGGTGCAGCTCGACCAGCCGGACCGCCATCTCCACGAGGTAGGCAAGCATCGGGCTCGGTCGGATCCCCTCGTGGAACGCGCCGATAAGCGCACTCACCGGCGGCGCCACGCGGCCCTGGTGGTAGGCGCTGTTGGTCAGGTACAGGTACTGGCGCTCCGGATCAGGCCCCCAATGCCAGGTGTCATCGAAGGCCGTCATCTGGGCGTCGCTGCCGCGCCCCGACTCGTCCTTGAAGATGACGCTGTAGCTGGCGTTCGAGTTGAACGGCGGGTCGAGGTAGACGAGGTCGACCGACTCGTCCGGGATGAAGCGGCGCAGGATGTCGAGGTTGTCCCCGTAGTAGAGGACGTTGGTCTTCACGGCCCACCACGCCGTGGAGAGCCCTGCTTGAGCAGCGGCTTGCCGGCTTCCTGCAGCTTCTGGTTGATGGCAGATCGCTGCTCTGCGCGTCGCACAGGCCGAACGAAGTACCAATCGAACAGCTCCTCCAGCACCTGGATCGTCAGCTCCGCCTCTCCAGGTTCCACATCGACGATCACCCCAGTCGTCTTGCTCTTGATAGGGTGCGCCGCGATGTTGCCGACGGCGCGGATGGCGTCGATGTCGTCTGCGAGATCCGACGGGAGCCTCCGCGAGTCGATGACCGCCTGGATTTCGCCGGCCAGTTCGCCCGGCGTCACCTGCGCGACCTCACGGAGCAGGCGCTGCAGGCAGCGGCGGCTCAAGGCGGCGCTCGCCTTCGGGCTAACCGTCAGGACGGCTGCAGCCTCCGCCAGTTCCTCGGCGAAGTCGGACGGCACCGCGGGCGGAGAAGGCTTCACTGCGGTGACCTCCGGCCAAGCCAGGACTTGGCGCCGCGTACTGGTGAGCATCGGCTCGCCGGAACCGTCCCGGCCGACCGCGTATCCCGGGGTCCCGTTGACGAGTTCGATGATGAACCTATGACATGCAGGGCAGGCATGCGTAACGAGCAGCCACCCTCCATCGACATCGGTGCCGAGCCACGTCTGTGATGGAGCATCGTGGAACGCGACCTGGCAGTGCGGGCAGTTCACAGGTCCAACAGTAGCGGCTTTGACTCTCCGTAGGGAGCGCCCCGCTGCGTCTCTCGTCGGGGCCAGGTCACCCGCGTTCATCCGCGCCCCGGCGCTTCCCCTTTGCCCGATCCTCACGGATCGCGGCCATTTCGGTTTCGATCACTCCGAACGTCTCATTTGTCATATCTACAGCTGTGCCGATGACCTGCCGGGCCGGCGGGTCTAGCACGACAAGTTGGTCCTTCAGCCGATCAAGCGCCTCGCGAAGGGCCTTGCCTCCGGCGGGCGGGGCGATCAGCGCACCGGTGACCCCCGCGGGATGAAACTGAAGGTCAAGCATTTGCCGCTCGTATCGGTTGACGAGTATTACCCAGTGGTATGCCTCTGCGAGAGCCCCGAGCAGATCCGGATTCGGAACATGGGCGACCTCCCCGCTGGCTGATAGTGCTTCCCACGTGGCCGTGACGAGAGGCGTGTAGAAGAGATCTGGGCGCGGTCGCATCGCGCGGCCGGCGGGGTCGGCGAGCGCATCGGCGTTGACGCTCAGCTCGTCGTGCAGGAGGCCAACGACCCGGCGCTGAAGCTCGAGTACGCGAAGACGATCGTCCTGGCGCCTGTTGACATCCCTCATCCGTTCATCGCGTAGGCGCAACGACTCCTGGAGCCGGTCTGAGCCGAGCGCGAGAGCACCGCCAGCGAAGACGCCAACGACAGTGGCGATGAGTGCGGCGAAGTACGGATGCTTGTCGAGACCTAGTGCCGGCCCGGCCCAGAACGCAGCGGCCAGCATCAAGAGGATGCCGATGAGGAAACCGACTGCGCGGAGCACGACTGAACTCTAGGGCGTGCCATGATCTGATGTTGTCCGCCGAAACACGAGTGGCTCCCGCCCATCGCGACCTGGTGGCGCGTGGCTGGTCGAGAGGGTCGATCACTCGTAAAGGCTCGGCCCTGCTCCATTCGCCCTGACCATACCCGCCCGATGTCATCTGACCGGACCTGATCGCGTCGCTGCGTATCGCGCTGCCGACGAGGCTGTCCGTGACGGAGATGACCAGGTCTGCGAGCGGGCCGGCCGCGGTGGGGCTCGCGCGCATCGCGGTACCGGCCGT
>JAJYMP010000560.1 GCA_021786915.1 Chloroflexota bacterium | reverse complement strand
ACGTAGAGCGGCGCGCGGCCGAAGTGCTCGCTGATGGTGGCGCCGTCGTCGGAGACCGCGGCGATCTTCATCGGGCCGCGCCCGCCGGGACGTCGGCGCCGGCCGTCACGCCACGCCCCGCCTCGATCGCGAGCTCGCCCGTGGGCGTGATGCCGCCGAGCAGCGCGGCGGTGACCGCGCCGTCGGTCGTCGCGCGGCGGTACAGCTCGCGCAGCCCCTCGGGGTCGTCGTCGCTGTGGATGACCACCCGGAACGCGAGCGGGTCCACGCCGAGCGGGTCCGTGCGCTTCACGCCGTCGAGGACGACCTCCGCGCCGGCCACCCGCAGGCCCATCTCAGCGCCGAGCCGCGTGATGTTCGAGAGGATGCAGCCGCCGAGGGCCGCGAGGAGGAGCTCGGGCGGGTTGAACCCGAGGGCCGGGTCACCGCCCTTTATGGCCAGCTCGATCGCCTGCCCGTGGGCCTCGGCGCGGGCGGTCTCGCCGGACACGCGGGTCATCGCGACATGGAAGCGCGGGACGCCCGCGTGGCCGGGTGTACTCATCTCGACTCCTGGGTCCTGACTGCGGGGGGCGCGGCCACGGCGGCCGCCCGAAGGCTGCTGTCCTGCGAGGCGGTGACACCTCAGTCCCGAATGTGTCACGGTGTGGTGAGACGTCCAAGGGGCCATCGGTCATCAAGGTCCGGCCGACTGGTCCGTGCCCGTCTACGGAGCCGCGGCGCCGGGTGGGCGCCAGGGTTCCCGCGGGTGCGTCGCGCGGTCCCGTGCCCGGCAGCCGCGATGCGCCGGGCCGTGTGGCGCGGCCCATGGTGACCGTCGGCACCTTTGCACCCGTCACTCACCCATGAGACATTCGCACGTGACATGCTTCCCGCGTACGAGCCGCCGAACGCAGCAGCCCCCGGCCTCCGGGCCGCCCGGTGCGTCGGGGCCCCGCTCGAGTAGGAGTCGTCCCAATGCCCGTGGACCTGCCGCTCGTCCCACAGCCGCGCATGGACCTGGTCGCGCCCGACGTCACCAGACCCCAGGCGGTCGCCGCCCTGCTCGCCGACCGCGTCCGCGCTACCGTGCTCGCGATGCTGGCCGACGGGCCCCACTGCGTGTGCGAGATGGCCGCCGCGCTCGGCGAGCGCGAGAACAACGTCAGCAACCATCTGGCCAAGCTGCGCGACGCCGGGCTCGTCTACTCCGTCAGGCATGCGGGCAACGGCCGGCTCCAGTACTACGAGCGCGATGCCGAGGCCTGCGCCGCGGCGCTCCGCTCGCTCGAGCAGGTCCTCTCGACCCCCCGGGGTCGGTAGGGACAGCGTGACGCCGGGCACGGCGGCCGGGCGCCCGCCCTGGCAACGCCGGCTAGCCCGTATCGTCGCGCTCGCAGCCGTAGCCGCCGCGGTCGCGCTGCTGCTCGCCGTCAAGGGCAGCGCGCCCGCGCCTCAGACTGCGACAGGCGCGGCTTCGGCCGCGCAGTCCCTCGACCAGGCGCTTGCGGACGGACGGCCCATCCTCGCCTTCTTCCACTCCCGAACCTGCGCCTCGTGCATCCAGATGATGTCGGTGGTGGACGAGGTGTACCCGGAGTTCCAGGACGCGGTCGCCATGGTCGACGTGGACGCGTACGACCCGCAGAACGAGGCGCTCCTGCGTCGCGAGCGCATCGTCGGGATCCCCACTGTCATCCTGGTCGACCGAACGGGCCAGCGCCAGTGGTTCCTGGGGGTGATGGGATCGATCGAGCTCCACGACCACCTGGCGGCTATCGCGGGCGGAGGGTGACGTGCCCGTCGACGTCGAGGCCATCCGCGTCGCCTCCCTCACCGCCTACGTGCTCGCCTTCCTCGGGGGCGTCGTAACCAGCCTCGGCCCGTGCAACGTGGCGACCATCCCGCTGATCGTGGGCTACGTCGGCGGCGCTCGCGAAATCAGCCGCGGCCGGTCATTCGCGCTGTCTCTGACGTTCGCGATCGGCCTGGCAATCACGTTCATGCTGCTCGGCGTCGTTGCGGCACTCGTGGGCGGCCTGGTCGGCGGCGCCACGCGCATCTGGTTCTACCTGGTCGCGGCCGTCCTCGTGGTTTTGGGCCTCCAGATGCTGGGGGTCGTCAGGATCCCAATGCCGGCCCTGCTCGGCGGCGCCCGCGAGCGCGTTGGCCTCCGAGGCGTCCCCGGCGCCCTCGCCCTCGGCCTCGTTTCTGGGCTGGTCGCGTCGCAGTGCGCGACCCCGGTGCTCGCGGCGATCCTGACCTACGTCATGGCCGACGGATCCATGGCCCACGGCGCCGCGCTCCTGTTCGTCTACGCCCTGGGACGCGGCGTGCCCGTCGTCCTCGCGGGCACCTTCACGGGCGTCGTCAAGCGGCTGCGCGCCGCCGGCCGGTGGATCACGGCGCTCGAGCGGGCGAGCGGGCTGCTGATGATCGGCGCCGGCCTGTACTTCGTCTGGATCGCCTGACGGCTGGGCGGCCTACAGACGGGCGAGGAGGCCGAAGAACGCGAAGATCGCGGCCATCACGAGAGCGGTCGCAGCGACCGCGAGGATGTACGCGGCGACGACCTCACGACGCGACTGTGGTTCTGCTGTCGCGCCCGCGTGCCAGTGCCCGCGGTGTCTCCGGCGGCGCCGCGAGCGAATCGAAACACTCATGTCCGGAGCATGCACCTTCGAGCGGCTCGAAGGTCAATCCCCTACTTCGACGCCCAACGTGCGGTCAGCGCGGAAGACGGACCGTCGCCGGTCGATCCGCAGGCAAGCGCGGAGCGGCTGGAGCACCCGCGACCGCCCAGGACAGACAGAGGCACTTCCACGTGGCATCCTGACACGGGCGATGCCCCAGGGTCCCGCACGGAGGAGCGACCATGAGTGATGCCGGAGTCGGCGCGCGCGGCTATCTGCCGCGGCTCTACGGCGAGTTCCGAGAGGCCGCGCCACGGATGGCCACAGCGTATGACGCGCTCGCCGAGGCATGCCGCGACGAGGGCCCGCTGTCAGGCCGCGAGCAGCGCCTCGTGAAGCTCGGCATCGCGATCGGCCTCTCCTCCGACGGCGCCGTCCGCTCGCACGTCCGGCGTGGGCTCGAGGAGGGGATCGAGCCCGAGGCGCTCGTCCACGCGATCGCCATCGCGGTGCCCACGGCCGGCTTCCCGGCGGCGGCCGCAGCGTACGGCTGGGCCCGCCAGGTCATCGACCGGGCTGACGCGGCCGACTGACTATCGCCCCCGGGCTGGCTGGCGGGCGCACCGGACGGCTCAGCCCTCGCCGTTGCCCTCAAGCGCCCCGACGAGGCGGACGATCGCCGCGCTCCGCTTGGCCGGCGGCAGCGAGGCGCAGGCGAGCCCGACCAGGAAGGTCGACAGCGGGGCGGCGACGCGCTCGCTGGCGTGGGCGGCGACGCGCGCGAGGTCGAGCAGCGCGCGCGTCTCGTCGGGCGTCGGGCGCTCCACGCTCACGCCGGGCAGGCGCTCGATCAGCTCCGCGAGCCAGTCTTCGAGGGCCATCGTGGGCGCGGGTTGGCCGGGCATGGTTCCTCCCTGTGTCTCGTGAAACGATCAGGCGCCGCTCGCCCGGCGACGCACGGCGGCCGTGGTGTCCGACGGCGCGCCCCATCGACGCTCCATCCGCCCCTGGAGGGTGGCTGAGTCGAGCTCGCCCCGCGCGGCGCGCAGCGCCTGCGACTGGAGCCACTGGGCGTCTTGCTCGGAGAGGAGCTCCGATGGCGCCACGGCGGCTCCGAGGCTGTAGGTGCCCGCGGCCGCCATGCCCTTCGTCTCGGGCTCGCCGATCTTCACGAGCCTGACCCTGGTGGCCGTGAACGCGCTGTCCCCGGCGATCGGGTCAGTCAGCGCAACGTCCTTGAGGTGGCGGTCGACGCTCATCGCCGCGTTGGGCACGAGGCCCTTGCCTCGCGCCGGCTCGCCGGGGATGACCTGCCCGTCGATCGTCACGTCGCGGGACCCGTACGCCCAGTGTCCGTAGGACCACGAGATCGCGGTGGAGCCTGGGCGGATGCCCTGGACGGTCTTGACCCTGCCCTGGACGCCGACCTGGGCGCCCGAGCCGACATCGAAGGTGCCCGAGAAGTCCGGGCTCTCGAGCCGGACGAGCGTGCCGTCGGCGAACCCGAGCCGACCGGCGTCGGCCGCGCTCAGATAGATGAAGTTCTCCGGCATGAGCGCCATCTGGGCCGCGTAGTTGCCGCCGGTGCGCGACTGCCCGCCCCAGATCTCCTTGTAGGTGAACAGGTCGAGGTCGTACTCCGCCGGGAACGTCACGGCCTGCCCGTCCGACGATTGGAGCGTCTGGTAGACGGGCACCCCGCTGAAGGGCTGGCCGGTCATCGAGTCCTTCGTCGTCGCCACCGGCTCGCAGTACAGGTCGAGGAGCTTGCCCCAGGCGTGGGCGACGAAGGCGTCCTTGTAGGCCTTCGTCGAGTCCTCGAACCGGCCCCCGTGGTTGAGGACCGTGACGACGCGCGGCCAGTGCTCGCCGACCGCGGCCTGCCAGCGGGCCTCGTCGAACACGGCGGGCGGCAGGTGGCCCCGGGCCGCCCGGAAGACGGCCATCTCGGCGTCGGTCGCGGCCGGGACGGCGTCGCCGTCCTTGTCGCCCCAGGCGAGGTTGGCGACCATCTTGAGGTAGTAGTCCT
>JAJYMP010000215.1 GCA_021786915.1 Chloroflexota bacterium | reverse complement strand
GAGGATCAGGGGATGACGCCGACGCCCCGCGTCGGCCGCTGACGCGGCCTCCGAGGGGGTGGCCAATACCCCGATCCAGGGTGTCCATTTCGCGCGGACTGGCGTGGCCAATTCAGCGAAATGCGCACATTGCCCGGTCGGGTCCCCCCGATCCAGTTCTGCGAACGCCGAAACTCCCCAGGTTGCTTGCCCGACCCCCGGCCGCGTGCCAGCAGTCGCTCGTGCATCTCCCGGATCAGCCGATTCGAGAGCGGAAAACCGTCCCGCAGGCGGGCAATGCCGTGCTCGAGCGCAGCGACATCGTTCGAGACCTCCACGACATCATCGAACGGGACGCCAGGGGCTTCCTCGAGCTCGAAGAGCAGGAGGTCGGACAGCGAGGACTGCGTGCCCTCGATCTGCGACGAGAGCACGGCCTCGCGGCGGACGTAGCTGTAGAGGAACAGGTGCGGGTCCGGCAGCAACGTGGAGACACCGTCCAGCCGACCGAGGGCCAGGGTCGCGCGTTCGAGCAGCTGCTGGCGCTCACCCGACCAGTCGATCGGTGGGGTCGGCGGCAGATCGTCGGGCACGAAGGCGCGAACCGGCTCTCCGCTCCTGGTCGAGACCTCGTAGCGCCCAGTGGGTCCGCGTTGCACCTGCGGGTTGCTCCTATGGCATGAACCTTGAATAAGCCCTACGGATACTAACGCAAGACGGCGTTCCGCTTAATAAGGACCACCGGCGACGGCGTCCTGTGGGCCCGTCCACCGGCTCGCGGCCCGCTTCTACCACGGGCCCGACGAGGTCGTCGCCTGGCGCGAGGACGGGCCCGAGCCCGAGCTGATCGAGGCCGCCCCCGGGCAGCCGACGGTCGCGGCGGTCCGCGGGGTCCTCCGCCGCCTGACCGTCGAGGCGGGGGTCCGGCCGTGGCAGATCGCGGTCCTCGTCGGGGGGACGCTCGCCTCCTCGGCGGTCTGGCGCACGCGCCGGTTCGGCTCGGTCGTCCTCTGGAACGCGAACTACGACGACGCCGGGCGCTCGCTCGGCCTGGCCGCCGACGAGGTCCCGCCGAGCCGCCCGATGTGACCGTGTGCGACTCGATCCGCCGCTTCAAGGGCCTCGAGCGCGAGGTGGTCATCCTGTGCGAGCTGCCGACGGCGGGCGAGCGGCTCGACGAGCTGCTCTACGTCGGGATCACCCGGGCGAGGGGGCACCTGGTGGTCGTGGGGCCGGCACTAGTTCCCAAAGGAGCGTCCGATCCGTCTTCGCGCTGAGGTTCAGATCGGAATCCCGAGGAACACCTTCGGCTCCAGGTGTGCGCGCTCCTCCACGGATCCGTCGAGGATGTAGATCCTGGGGTCTCGGGCGAAGCCATGAACCCGATACAGTGAGTACGCGTCGGCGTGCTGCCTCGAGACCTCGATCTCCCAGCGCGTGATGTAGAACGGCGTCCTCGGCCCGAGATTCGTTGTCTTGACCTCGATGAGGCGCTTGGTTCCATCTGGCCGATAGCTCTCCACGTCGTAGCCCGCGCCGTCGCCCTTCTCCCGAGACGCCCACACGACCTGACGGGCAAGATCCGAGCGGCCGGCTCGAACAAGGCGCTCGCGCTCGAGATCGATAACCCACTCCTCTCCTGCAGCCCCGAGCTGGCGAGTCTGGAAGTCACGAAGGGCGGCGATGGGCCCGCCGGTAAGCGCGACCGAGGTGCGGTGCCTACCGTGGGCCGGGGCCCCAGGTGGCGGCACCACCACGTCGTCCGTTGCCAGGCGGCTTGGCCGGGCGGCCACCAAGCTGGACGTCCCATATGAGGCGAGAGCCTCTCCGATCCGGTGGCTAGGGCCTACCGCGGCCAGGACAGAGGGCTTGAGTTCTCCCTGGTAGTGACGGAGGGGCTTGTACCCGTCAATCCACTCGAGACCCGCCTCGTCCAGGATCGCGCTGATGTTCTGGAGTTTGCGCTCGATCGAGCCGGCCGTCCTGGCGGGCAGAAGGGCTTGCAGTTGGCGAACGGCGTCCGCCTTGGAGTACCGCTCCCCACGAAGTTCCATGCGGAGCATGTCGATATAGCCAGCGACAACGGCGTCGATTTCGAGGGCACTCCAGGGTGCCCCGGATCCGGGATCAGCGCCCTGCGCCATGGGCCTCACGCACGGGTCCAGGGGCTCCAAGAGCGATCCGCCCAGACATGTTGTCCATCCGCCCTACTTCATGTCGTCCAAGCGGAGACGAGAGCGGCACACGCTCGGCCGAGTATCCGCTCGTGGTCGTCTGAGCACGAGGTTCATGCCACCGCCCAGAGCTCCGAGAGCACCTCGGCCTGCTCGAGGACCGTCTGGGTCGCCTTCGCCTGCTTGTCGGGCGGGTAGCCGTGCTTGCGCAGGATGCGCTTGACGAGGACACGCAGCTGGGCCCGAACGTTGTCACGGACGGTCCAGTCGATCGTGACGTTGTCGCGCACGGTCCGGGTCAGCTCGCGGGCGATCGCGAGCAGCTCCGGCTCACCGAGCACCTTGACCGCGCTGTCGTTCGTCTCGAGCGCGTCGTAGAAGGCGAGCTCGTCCTCGGTCAGACCCAGCTCGACCCCCCGCGCGCTGGCCGCCCGCATGTCGGCCGCCAGGGCGATCAGCTCCTCGATCACCTGGGCAGTCTCGATCGCCCGGTTCTGGTACTTGCGCAGGGCCTGCTCCAGGAGTTCGGCGAAGGAGCGGGCCTGGACGACGTTCCGGCGCGAGCGCGAGCGGATCTCGCCCGCCAGCAGCTTCCGCAGCAGCTCCACGGCGAGGTTGCGCTGCGGCATCTCCCGGACCTCGGCCAGGAACTCATCGGACAAGATCGAGATGTCCGGCTTCCGCAGCCCGGCCGCGGCGAAGATGTCGACGACCTCGTCGGAGACGACCGCGCGCGAGACGATCTGGCGGATCGCGTGGTCGAGCTCCTCGTCGGTCCGGCGCTCGCCGGGTGTGCCCTTGGCCAGGACCGCCCGGACCGCCTGGAAGAAGCCGACGTCGTCGCGGATCCGGAGCGCCGCGTCACTCGGGACCGCGAGGGCGAACGCCCGCGACAGCTCCGTGACGGCGCGGAGCAGGCGCTCCTTACCGTCCTCCTGGGCGAGGATGTGCTCCTGCGCCGCGGGCAGCACGGACAGGCGCTCCGCCGGGGTCCCCGAGACCCAGCGCGACCAGTCGAAGCCGTGGAACAGCCCCCGGCAGACCTCGTACTTCTCCTGCATCAACGCGATCGCCTCGGCCTGGTCGATCGCGGTCCGGCCGGTGCCGCCGCTCTCGGTGTACGTCGCGAGCGCCTCTTTGAGCTCCGCGGCGAGGCCCAGGTAGTCGACCACCAGGCCGCCCGGCTTGTCGCGGAAGACCCGGTTCACCCGAGCGATCGTCTGCATCAGGCCGTGCCCGCGCATCGGCTTGTCGAGGTACATCGTGTGCAGGCTCGGCGCGTCGAAGCCGGTCAGCCACATGTCCCGGACGATCACGATCCGGAACGGGTCGGCGGGGTCGCGGAAGCGCGCGGCGAGCGCCTCCCGGCGGGCCTTGTTCCGAATGTGTGGTTGCCAGGCGAGCGGGTCGGAGGCAGAGCCGGTCATGACGACCTTGATCGACCCGTCGTCGTCGCCCTCGCCGTGCCACTCGGGCCGGAGCGCGACGATCTCCCGGTAGAGCTCGACCGCGATCCGGCGGCTCATGCAGACGACCATCGCCTTCCCGTCCATCGCGGCGAGCCGGTTCTCGAAGTGCTCGACGAGATCGCGGGCGATCAGCCGGAGCCGGTTCTCCGAGCCGACGACCGCCTCGAGCTGGGCCCACTTGCTCTTGAGCTGCTCCTTGCGCTCGACCTCCTCGCCCTCGGTCACCTCCTCGAACTCGGGGTCGATCTTCGGGCGCTCGTCCTCGCGCAGCGCGAGCTTGGCGAGGCGGCTCTCGTAGTAGATCGGGACCGTCGCGCCATCCTCGACCGCGCGGGCGATGTCGTAGACGCTGATGTAGTCACCGAACACCGCCCGTGTGTTCGCATCGGTCCGCTCGATCGGGGTGCCGGTGAAGCCGATGAAGGAGGCGTGGGGGAGCGCGTCGCGCATGTGGCGGGCGAAGCCGTCGATGAAGTCGTACTGGCTGCGGTGTGCCTCGTCGGCGATGACGACGATGTTCCGCCGGTCCGAGAGGACCGGGTGGCGATCGCCCTTCTCCTCGGGGAAGAACTTCTGGATCGTCGTGAAGATCACTCCGCCCGAACCGACCGAGAGCTTGCGACGCAGGTCGGCCCGGTCGACGGCTTGGACGGGCTCCTGGCGGAGGAGATCGCGGCAGCGGGCGAACGTGCCGAAGAGCTGGTCGTCGAGGTCGTTCCGGTCGGTGAGGACGACGATTGTCGGGTTGGCCATCGCCGGTTCGAGAATCACCCGGCCCGCGTAGAAGGCCATCGTCAGGCTCTTGCCCGAGCCTTGGGTGTGCCAGACGACGCCCACCCGGCGGTCGCCGGGGCTGCCGCCCGGGTTCGCGCCCGCCTCGTAGCGGCCCGCCGTCTCCGCCGCCCGAGCCGCCTCGGCTGCCGTCGCCTGCGCCTGGGCGGCCCGGAGCGTCTCCTCGAGCGCGACGTTCACCGCGTGGAACTGGTGGTAGCCCGCGATCTTCTTCGACAGGAGGCCGCCGCCGAGGTCCAGATCGGAA
>JAJYMP010000331.1 GCA_021786915.1 Chloroflexota bacterium | reverse complement strand
GCGGCCGCGGCCGTCACGCGCCGTGGCGGGCCCATCGTGCGGGTCCGGCCGTTCCGCCCGACGCGGATCGCCGTCGTCGTCAAGGAGTCGGTGTCGGCCGCCGACCGCGCCCGCTTCGAGGCGTCCATGCTCGCGCGCGTCGCCGGGCTGGGGGCGACGCTGACCGGGATCGCGCACGTGGCCGATGCGGCCGAGCCGGTCCGCCAGGCCCTGGCCGAGGCGACGCGCGGCCCGGGCGCCGCGCGCATCGTCCTGACGGCAGGCGGCGCCTCCACCGACCCCGGCGACCCGTTCTTCGCCGCCATCGAGGCGCTCGGCGGGCGCGTGGTCCGCCACGGCGTCCCGGCACACCCGGGCTCGATGCTCTGGCTGGCGCGCGTCGGCCGCAGCGCGGTCGTGGGGCTCCCGTCGTGCGGCGCCTACTCGCGCGCCACGGCCGCCGACCTCCTGCTCCCGCTGCTGGTCGCGGGCTTCCCGGCCACGCCCGCCACCGTCGCCCGCCTCGCCCACGGCGGCATCCTCGACCGCACCCAGCGCTTCCGCTTCCCGGCCTACGCCCGCGTGCTCGACGCCCCCGAGGGGTAGGGGAGCGTCACGAGCGTGGGCCTGCAGTGTCCCCCACGTTCGTGATCTCCGAGGACGATATCGCGCGGGTCGCCGGCCGAGCCAACCTGACGAACCAGGGTTGAGTCGCGTCAGGGTCAGGAGCGTCTCCCGCGCGCACGGGCCCCGCCGGGGATCCGCAGTCCGGGTCGGCGTCCGCGCACGCAACTGCGCCTGGTGACCCCAGCACGACTCAGCCGCCAGCGCGCAGCGAGGGTCCCGTGCGGCAACCAGCGAGAGACTTCAGAACCGGGACACGAGCGCTGGGCCGGGGCGCAACAGCATCGGCCACTGACGCCCCCAGACGCCTGGTGATTGGTCAGCTTGATCAATCGGACCAAATTGCCTATGCTCCGCTCATGACTGAGGCGCTTCTCTCCACCGACTTCTCCGAGGCAAAGGCACACCTGTCCGATCTCATGACGGACGTGTACCACGCGCACCGCCCGCAGCTGGTGTCGCGCCACCGAGGCAAGGAGCAGATGCTGCTCGTCGGGCGAGAAGATCTCGCTCGTATGCTGGCTGACCAGCGGCTGGGCGTTGAGGTCGTCTACGACGAGGGCGAGGTGACGCTGCGCGTCCCCGACCTGGGCATCCTCGGCTTCGGCGACACGTACGAGGAGGCGGCCGAGGACCTGTTGTCCGAGTTGGAAGTCTACGCGGCCTCCTATTTCCAGAACCCGGCTCGGTATGCATACACCTCGCGAGCCTCACATGCGGGCGTGCTGATGCGGTTCGCCATCTCCTCGTCCGAAGAGCGCCGGGCAATGCTGTCGGAGGCGCCGCTGGGCGAGCCCTCGGCTCAATGAGGACCCCGACCTTCGACGAGATCGAAGCGTTCCTCAGGATCGATGGCTGGAGCCTGGATCGAAGCACCGGGCACGACTTCTACGCGAAGGTCCTGCCGGACGGCGAGACCCTTCGTTCGCACACCTCGTTCGCCGGGAAGAAGACGATGAGTCCCGGGCGCTTCAAGACCATCCTCGCCGACCAACTCAAGGTGTCCGAGGCGGAGTTCTGGGAGGTGCTTCGGTCGAAGAGGCCGGCCAGCCGCCCCAGCCCTCAGCCGCAGCCGGCTCCCGAGTCGCTTCCGAACTGGCTGAGAGAGGCGCTTCGCAACGAGTGCGGCCTGAGCGAGGAGGACCTCGCTCTCATCACGGAAGACGACGCTCGCGAGCGACTGACCCAGCACCGGTCAAAGCCACGACGCTGACGGGGTCAGGGACCCCAGCGCGCGCCGGGCTTGCTGCTGGCCAGGTCGTTGTGTCCGCAGCCGCCCCGTGGATAGAGAACTCCTCCTCACCGCTTGTGCGTCAAGAGACAGTTGGCAAGTTGGACCACACCCGGGATGTGCCCGCCAACGGGAGCGCCAGCTCCATGTCTCGTCCGAGAGCTTCGCGACGTGTGGGTTTCGGCCCCCGCAAACTGCGGGTTTAGAGTGTCGCAAACTGCGGGTTCCACCGTTGGCAGGGACCCTCGACACCGGGTTGAGGGCTGCCCTCGCAAGCGCCGGGGCCGTGCTGATCGAGGGGGTCAAGGCGTGTGGCAAGACGGAGACCGCCCGCCAGGTGGCCATGAGCGAGGTGCTCCTGGACGTCGACGAGCAGGCCCGCCTGGCCGCTTCGCTCAACCCCGAAGTCGTGCTGGCGGGCGATGAGCCGAGGTTGATCGATGAGTGGCAGCGGGAGACGCGCATCTGGGACCACGTGCGCCGCGCGGTGGACGACCGAGGAGGGCCAGGGCACTTCATCCTGACCGGATCTTCTCAGCCACAGGACGACAACACCCGACACGTCGGCGCTGGCCGGTTCGTCCGGCTGCTGATGAGGCCGATGACGCTCGCCGAGATGGGGTACTCATCAGGCGACATCTCGCTTCAGGACGTCATGACTGGCGCCGCTCCAAGCGCGGCCGACACTGGGATGACGGTCGCGCGCGTCGCCGAACTGGTCTGCACGGGGGGCTGGCCGAACCTCCTTGAGGCAACCCCGACCGAGGGGCAGCGTCTGCTCCGCAGCTACGTCGGCGAGGTGGCAAGAGTCGAAGTCCGGCGCCTCGACAACATCCGTCGCGATCCGCGGGCTGTCGCCCGGTTGCTGAGATCACTCGCGAAGGTCGTGGGGAACCCGGCAACGATCAGGTCGCTGGCACGCGACATGAACGGCACCGATGGCGAGGCGGACCGGGACACGGTAAGGGCCTACCTCGACGCCTTGGCGCGCCTGCATGTCACCGAGGACATGCCAGCCTGGTCTCCGACGCTTCAGTCCAACGTCCGATTGCGCACGAGCGAGGTGCGGTACTTCGTCGACCCGTCACTGGCCGTCGCCGCCCTCCGGGCCGACCCGGCGCGCCTCCAGCGCGACTGGCGGTGGTTCGGGTTCCTCTTCGAGAACATGGTCATCCGCGACCTGCGGGTGTACGCCCAGTCATTCGACGCCCAGGTCTTTGCGTACCGCGACGAGACCGGCCTTGAGGCCGATGCGGTCGTCGAGTTCCCGGATGGTCGGTGGGGCGCCTTCGAGGCGAAGCTCGGGACGAGCGAACAGATTGAGGAGGCGGCGAGGAACCTGCTGAGGGTTCGGGAGCGGGTCAATACGAGCATCGCGGGCGAACCCGCGGTGCTCGGCGTGATCACCCCGAGTGGCTACGGCTACACCCGCCCAGATGGGGTCAGTCTGGTCCCGTTCGGCGCGCTCGCCCCGTAGGAGGAGGGCGCAACCCCGCCTGCGTCACCGATGACGAGAGCTTACTAAGGGGATCATAAGTAACTTGACATTTGGGCCCTGATCAGGTAGCCTGGCTGGGTGCGGGAGGACGACGGCCGCAAGCTCGATCACAAGACGCTCGAGGCGCTCCGCATCCGGGCCGTGCGGAGGGTTCGGGCGGGCGAACATCCCGCCGTGGTGGCCCAGGCGATCGGCCTGACCCGGGCGGCGGTGTACGCCTGGCTGGCCCAGGCGCGGCGGGGTGGCGAGGCGGCGCTGCGGGCCAAGCCGATCCCGGGCCGGCCGCGCAAGCTCACCGGCCCCCAGGTACGAAGGGTGTACGAGCTCGTGGTGGGCCGCGACCCTCGCCAGCTGCGCTTCCCCTTCGCCCTCTGGACCCGCGAGATGGTGCAGGAGCTGATCCGCCGCGAGTTCGGGGTGAGCCTCTCGCTCTCCTCGACGGGGCGCCTCCTGCGCCGCCTGGGCCTCTCTCCCCAGCGTCCCTTGTACCGGGCCTACCAGGCGGATCCAGAAGCGATCGCGCGCTGGAAGAGCGAGGTGTACCCGGCGATCCGGAGGGCGGCCGAAGAGATCGGGGCCGCGATCTTCTTCGCCGATGAGGCCGCGGTGCGCTCGGACTTCCACGCCGGCACCACCTGGGCCCCGGTGGGCCAGACCCCGATCATCCCCACCACCGGCGCCCGCTTCAGCGTCAACCTCATCAGCGCGGTGACCCCCAAGGGCAGGCTGCGCTTCTCGGTCGTGCCCGGCACGCTGACCGCGCCGCGCTTCGTGGAGTTCTGCCGCCGGCTCCTGCACGACGCGGAGGCTCCGGTGTTCCTCATCGTGGATGGCCACCCGGTGCACCGCTCGAAGCTGGTGCGCGCCTATGTCGAGCAGACCCAAGGGGCGCTGCGCCTCTTCTACCTGCCCTCCTACTCGCCCCAGCTCAACCCCGACGAGTGGGTCTGGAAGAACGTCAAGCACGACCGGGTCGGGCGGGTCGGCGTCGCCGGTCCGGACGATCTCAGGGCCAAGGCAGTCGGCGCGTTGCGCCGCCTGCAGCGCCTCCCAGGGCTCGTCCGGGGCTTCTTCCAGGATCCCAACCTGAGCTACATCCTGACCTAGACCGTCCAGATACTTCTGGCCTGGTTAGTACAAGCGCGCGGATCGAGTGCGCACGGTGGGCCGGCGACGGGGCGCGTCGCCCCCACGGCCGGTCGGTGTAGCATCGCGGGACCATGCCCGACCAGACCGCCGCGCAAGCGGCCGCCGCCGACCGAACCGCCGCCCGCGCCGCCCGCCCCGAGTCGATGCGCAGCATCGAGGGCCTCACCGCGGCCTTCCGCGCGCAGGGCTAC
>JAJYMP010000033.1 GCA_021786915.1 Chloroflexota bacterium | reverse complement strand
ATCGCCCTCGTACATGTAGGCGGCGACGTAGTCGAACAGGAGCGAGCTCGCGAAGGCCGAGGCCCGCAGGGTCTCGACGCTGTGCACGGTGATGTCGCGCCGGCCGACCCCGCCCAGCACCTCGCGCAGCGCCGGCAGGTCGAACACGTCGGCGAGGCACTCTCGGTAGGTCTCCACGAGGATCGGGAAGCTCCCGTACCGGCTCGCCACGGCGAGCAGGTCCGCGGCGCGCTGTCGCTGCTGCCAGAGCGGCGTGCGCGTGCCGGGTCGCCGGCGGGGCAGCAGCAGGGCCCGCCCCGCGTTCTCCCGGAAGCGGCTTGCGAACAGGCTCGACTGGCCCAAGCGCCCGACGACCAGGTCCTCCACCTCGTCGGGGTCGGGGAACAGCAGCTCCTCGACCCCCGCGATGGACCCGTCGCCCTCGGGCAGGCGGATCGCGATCCCGTCGTCGGACCAGATGGTCTGGACCTCGAGCCCCAGGCGCTCGGCGATTCGCGCCTCGATCGCCATCGTCCATGGCGCGTGGACCCGACCGCCGAACGGCGAGAGGATGACGAGGCGCCAGTCGCCAAGCTCGTCTCGGAAGCGCTCGACGACGATCCGGCGGTCCGTCGGGAGCGCGCCCGCCGCCTCGCGCTCGTCCTCCAGGTAGGCGAGCAGGTTCTCGGCCGCCAGGTCGTCGAGGTCGTGGTGGCTCCGCAGCCGCTCGGCCGCCCTCGCGCGCCCCTTCGGCCCCTTCGCGAGGTCGGCCTCGGCCTCCCGGGTGAACGCACCGATCGCCCGCCCCAGCTCCACCGGCCGCCCGATGGCGTCGCCGTGCCAGAACGGCAGCTTGCCCGGCACCCCGGGCGCGGGCGTGACGATGACCCGGTTGGGCGTGATGTCCGCGATCCGCCAGCTGGACGCACCCAGGACGATCACGTCCCCGTGCATCCCGGCGCGCAGCTCGTAGACGTTCTCCTCGTCGAGCTCGCCGACCCGGCGCCCCGGCGTGCCGGCCTCGCCCTCGAGGAAGACCGGGAACAGGCCGCGGTCCGGGATGGTCCCGGCGCTGGTCACGGCCACCGTCCGCGCGTCGCTCCGCGCCGCCACCACGTCGGTCAGGCGGTCCCACGTGATGCGCGGCTTGAGCTCGGCGAACTCGTCCGACGGGTAGGCGCCGCTCAGCATCCCGAGCACGCCCTCGAGGGCCTCGCGCGTCAGCGTCTCGAACGGGGCGGCACGTCGGACGGCCGCCAGCAGCTCGTCCACGTTGAACGTGTCGGCCAGCGTCCAGGCGACGATCTGCTGGGCGAGCACGTCGAGCGGGTTGCGCGGGAGGGTCGTGGGCTCGATGGCGCCGTCGCGCATGCCCCGCACGACGACCGCGGTCTCGAGCAGGTCGCCGCGGTACTTCGGGAAGATGACGCCCTTGCTGGGCTCGCCCACCTGGTGGCCGGCCCGGCCGATGCGCTGGAGGCCGCGGGCGACCGACGTTGGGCTCTCGACCTGGATCACGAGGTCGACCGCGCCCATGTCGATGCCGAGCTCGAGTGAGCTCGTGGCGACGAGCGCGGGGAGGCGGCCGGCCTTGAGCTCCTCCTCGATCTCGAGGCGCTGCTCGCGCGCGATGCTGCCGTGGTGGGCGCGGACCAGCTCCTCGCCGGCGAGCTCGTTGAGGCGCTGGGCGAGTCGCTCGGCGAGGCGGCGGCTGTTGGTGAACACGATGGTGCTGTGGTGCTCGCGGATCAGCTCCAGGATCCGCGGGTGGACGGCGGGCCAGATGCTGGTCCGCAGCTCGCCGCCGACGACCGGGCCGCCCGGCTGCTCGTCCATCGGCAGGACCTCGCCCAGGCGCGCCATGTCCTCCACCGGGACGACGACCCGCAGGTCGAGCGGCTTCCTCGCGCCCGCGTCCACGACGGTGACGTCACGCCCCACTCCTGTGCCGCCGAGATACCGCGCGATCGTCTCGAGCGGTCGCTGCGTGGCGGACAGGCCGATGCGCTGGACCGGCTTCGCGTCGGGGGCGCGCAGGCGCTCCAGGCGCTCCAGGCTGAGCGCCAGGTGGGCGCCACGCTTGGTCCCGGCGACCGCGTGGACCTCGTCGACGATGACCTGCTCGACGCCGCGCAGGATCTCGCGCGCCTGGCTCGTCAGGAGCAGGTAGAGGCTCTCCGGCGTGGTGACCAGGATGTCCGGCGGGTGGCGAACGATGTCGCGGCGCGCGTCGGCGGGGGTGTCGCCGGTCCGCGACGCGATGCTGATCTGCGGCGGCTCCTCGCCCAGGCGCTGGGCGGCGAGCGCGATGCCGGCGAGGGGCGCACGGAGGTTGCGCTCCACGTCGTAGGCGAGCGCCTTGAGGGGACTGACGTAGAGGGTTCGGACGCTGCCCTGCTGGCCTCGCTCGAGGGTGGGCGTGGGCTCGCGGGCGATCCGCTCGAGGCACCACAGGAACGCGGCGAGGGTCTTGCCGCTGCCGGTGGGGGCGTGGATCAGCGTGTGCTCGCCGCGGGCGATCGCCGCCCAGCCTCGGGCCTGCGCGTCCGTGGGAGCCTCGAACGTCGAGGCGAACCAGGCCCGCACGGCGGGCCCGAAGGGTGCCAGCGGATCGAGGGTGCTGCACGCGGCCACGGGAGGTCGAGTATAGGCGTCTCGCGACAGATCGTACAGATGTTCGATTCTGGTTCCGTGGCCGGCAACCCCGCCGATCTCGGTTGCGGCCAAACGTCCTGCGGGTCGAGGCGCCCCGCCATGCGGGTCTCCGTCGGCCGCTGAGGCGAACGGGCGGGGATCCGAACCGGCGGGCCGGGGAGAAGGCCCGCCGGTTCGATGCCCCAGGGATGTGGCCTGTCGCCGACGGGAGGGGGAGAAGCCGACGGCGGCGGACCGACGAGAGTCGAGGTTGGCGGCGCGGAGCGCGGAAGGGGCGGCCGGGGTCCGGTGTGAGAGAGCGGGACCCCGACCAGCCCGGGCGGGACGCGTGGGACGCGGATCCGTGAGTGGGTGCCTGGCTCGTCCGTTCGAGCCGTGGCTAGTCTCGCGCGCCGCGCTTCCCGGCGGCGTGTGTCCAACCGCCCGACCATGGGTGACGTTGGGAGTCCTTCAACCCTGCCTTCACGGGCCACAGGTCCCGGTGCGTGCGGCCCCCAGATTCGGGACCGACGACGCGCTTCGCGGTGCGAGGCGACGCCAGGGCCGCACGCTGCTACGATCCTCGGTCATGGGCCCCGAACGACTCCTGCTCATCCTCATCGTCGTCCTGATCATCGTGATCATCTGGCGCGGTCCGCAGACCCTGCCGCTCATCGGCCGCGCATTCGGCCAGGGCGTCAAGGAGGCCCGACGCGAGATCAAGGAGATCAAGGAGGACGTGGCGAAGAAGTCCGACGACGAAGACGGCGGCACCCCGGCCGCCTGACCGCCGATCGTCCGCGTCGCGGCCGGGGCGATGCCGCCTCGGTCGGCCGGCGCCGACTCACGACCACGACCCCTCGCCCCGCGGGCGTCCCCTACTCGTGTGCGCCGAGCCGCCGCCGCACCCCGAGCGAGTCCAGGAGCAGGCGCGACCGCTCGAGCCCCGCGACGTCGAGCCCGCCCGGCATCGCCGTGCCGGACCCGGGCCCGCGGAGATCGCCCGTGAGCACGACGGCTGCGTCCGGGACGTCGAACGCGAAGTGCGCGACGTCGGTCCCGGGCGTCGCCAGCGCCTGCATCGGCAGGTCTCCCTCGGTCACCCACTCGCCATGGTGCAGCGTCCGCACGCCGCGGGCGACCTCGGGGCCTGCGCCTGGCCCGGCGAACACCGGCAGGTCGCCCCGCAAGGTCAGCGCGGTGACCCCGGCGACGTGGCCGGGCTCGGGCGACGTGAGCGCTATCGCCGCGATCCGCCCGCCGCGCGCGGCCACCTCTCCCAGGATGGCATCGGCAGCCGGCTCGTTCGGGTCGCCCGGGTCCACGACGACCACCCGCTCCCGGCCAACCAGACAGGCGCACACCGAGCGCCCCGGCAACCCGCCGGCGCCGCCGAGTCGCACCCGCGTCACGCCGGGTGCGACTCGCTCCACAACCGGCTCCCCCGCCCTGCCAGCCGGCGCCAGCACCGCCCGCACGTCCGACGCGGAGGTCGCCCCGTCCACCTGCCGGAGCGTGGTGGCCGTCGGCGGCCAGAGGTCGATCTGCCCCGCGCGCAGGGCCGCCAGGGCATCACGCGGTCGCAGCCACTCGTGGCCCGCCACCTCGCGCGGGTCCACGCGGAAGCCCGTCCCGTCCGCCGCGTCGGCCACGAAGAACCGCGCGTCGTAGCGGCGCGCCACCTCGATCGGCGGGGTGACCCAGTGCGAGAGCGGGACCAGGCGGTCAGCGCGCAGGCGCAGCCCGAGGCGCTCGACCAGCACCGAGAGCGGCTCGGCGGCGCGGTGCGCGGCCTCGACCTCGGCCGGGTCGAGTGGGCTGCCGTCGGGCCGTTCGGCGAGCAGGACGCCCGCCTCCTCGTACAGCTCGCGGATCGCTGCCACCGCGTGGCCGACCGCCGCCTCGCGCTCCAGGTCGCCGGCCCACGCGGCGGCGCACCGCTCGCCGTCAACGCCCATGCGGGCAGCGGCGGCCGGGTCCCGGTCGGCGGTCTCGACGGCTCCGCCCGGGAAGACGTGGAGCCCGGGGCCGAACGCCATCGTCGCGGGCCGGTGGGTCAGGA
>JAJYMP010000307.1 GCA_021786915.1 Chloroflexota bacterium | reverse complement strand
TCCGCGGCGATCGTCAGCGACGTCCCGGCCCTCCGTTCCGTCGGCGGCCTGATCGGAACGAGCGTCTCGGCCGCGTTCCTGCTGCTGATCGGGTTCATCAACCTCGTCGTCCTGCTCGACGTCTACAGGATGTTCCGCCAGGTCTCCGCCGGCGGCGGGTACGACGAGCAGTCACTGGACGACTACCTGAACAACCGCGGGCTCCTCGCCCGGGTGTTCCGGCCGGCGCTCCGCCTGATCCGCCGCAGTTGGCACATGTATCCCCTCGGCGTGCTGTTCGGGCTCGGGTTCGACACCGCGAGCGAAGTCGCGCTGCTCGGCCTCGCCGCGACGTCAGGCGCGAGCCACGTCCCCATCTGGCTGATCCTGCTGCTGCCCATGGTCTTCGCGGCCGGCATGTCGCTCGTGGACACGAGCGACGGGGTGCTGATGCTCGGGGCGTACGGCTGGGCGTACCTGAAGCCGATCCGGAAGCTCTACTACAACCTGAACATCACGCTCGTCTCGGTGATCATCGCGTTCCTGATCGGCGGGCTCGAGGCGCTGAGCGTGATCGGCGGCGAGCTGGGGCTCAGCGGGGGGATCTGGTCGATCACCGACCGGCTCGACTTCGGGATGGTCGGCCTCGTGATCATCGGGATCTTCGTCGCGAGCTGGGTGTTCTCGACGCTGTTCTACCGGTGGAAGCGCTACGACGACCTGCCGGCACGGCGCGACACCATGAGGCTCGACCAGCCGGAGGCGGATCGCGCGCGGGTGTGAGCGCGGCCTTGGCCCCGTCCTACGGCCGCGCTGTCATCCGTGGCTCGCCGATGGGGGCTCGTCGCGGCTGCCCTAACGGTCTCAATCAGGGCGGGGTCACGTACCGCTCGATGTAGCTGTGGTAGTCGGGCAGCTGGCGTTGGTAGGTGCCCTCCATGAGCGGCGACGAGATCATGAAGTCGGCCGAGGCGCGGTCGCAGGCCACCGGGATGTTCCACACCACCGCTATCCGCAGCAGCGCTTTCACGTCGGTGTCGTGGGGCTGTTGCTCCAGGGGGTCCCAGAAGAAGACCAGGAAGTCGATCTCGCCGTCGGCGATCAGAGCGCCCAGCTGCTGGTCTCCGCCGAGCGGTCCGCTCTGCAGCTTGTGGATCCCGACACCCAGCGCCTCTTCGAGCAGCGTGCCGGTGGTCCCGGTGGCCACCAGGTCGTGGCGCGTCAGGATCTGGCGGTTGTACGTGACCCACTCGATGAGGTCGGCCTTCTTGCGGTCGTGGGCGACCAGCCCGATCTTCTTGCGCGGTCCGAGCGCCTGGTCCATGGCCCCTCCGGGTGTCGGCGCATCCGCCTGCGCGGAGCGCGCCCTCGATTGTCCTCCCAATCGACCGGCTGCCGGTGGCGGACCGACGTCCTGCTGCCCTGGGCCCCTGCACCACGGGAATCGCGAAGCCCGGAGAGCGACCAGCGGGGGAAGGTCGAGCACGGGCGACACCAACCCCCGGCTCGACCGGGGCGCATCCCGCGCCCGCCGTGGCCGGCGGCGGCGGCGACATACTCCGCCGACCAGCTGCGAGGGGGGACCTTGACCGACCACGTGACGCCCGACGTCGCGCCGCTCGCCGAGTACCAGAACGGCATCTGCATGGCCGGAGCGGGCGGCGCTCGACCCGATCTTCCGATCACGCCCGACGCGATGGAGGCCCGGGCCCGCGAGGTGCTCGACGCGGAAGCGTTCGGATACGTGGCCGGAGGCGCGGGCAGCGAGGACACGATGCGGGCCAACCGCGAGGCGTTCCGCCGCTGGCGGATCGTCCCGCGCATGCTCGTCGACGTGCAGCACCGGGATCTGTCGGTGGACATGCTCGGGGCGCGCCTCCCGGCGCCGGTGCTGCTGGCGCCGATCGGCGTCCAGGGCATCCTCAGGCCCGACGATGCCCGTCGGGCCATCGACCACGGGGCCGACGCGATCGTGGTCTCGAACCACGGGGGACGCCAGGTGGACGGCGCCATCGCGGCGCTCGATGCCCTGCCGGACGTGGTCGAGGCGGTCGGCGGCATCGTCCCCGTGCTGTTCGACAGCGGGATCCGGACGGGCGCCGACGCGTTCAAGGCCATTGCGCTCGGTGCACGGGCGGTGCTGCTTGGGCGACCGCACGCATGGGGACTCGCCGTCGGCGGTCAGCGAGGAATCGAGCACGTGCTGCGCTCGTTCCTCGCCGAGCTCGACCTGACGCTCGCGCTCTCCGGCTATGCGTCGGTCGCCGACGTCGATCGGGACGCGCTTCGCAGGATCTGACGTCGGATCCGCCGCCGGCGATTTCACTGGCGGCGGCTCCGGGTCCGCGATGACGTCCGTCTCTGGGAGAAGGCGGGCAGGGGCTCCGGGTGTTGGGAGTGGTTGGGTAGCGTCACGAACAGGGGCGTCGGGCACTTCCGATTCAGGGGGCGTGTCCCGCAGGTTCACCGGATCGCCCGGCTGCTCACGCGCGGCGAGGAAGTCCGCGCGGTGGGTGACTTGGTGAGCCGGCTGGGATTCGAACCCAGGACACGAGGGTTAAAAGCCCCGGCTAGGGCATCGGAAAGAGGCGTTGCTGAGTTCACCTGAGTTCGCCTAGTGCCGTTTCGTGGTGGCCATTTGGCTGTCAATCGGTCCCCGTGGCTGTCACATTGGCTGTCATTTTCGGCGGTCACATCGGCCGGTCGGCAAGCTGTCCACGAAACCGACCAGGGCGTGCGAGAGGGGGCCCGGAGAGGCCTCTTCACGTTCGCGCGAGACCGCCGGCTGTCACTTCGTCGTGACCTGTCGCGGGTCGATCGCTGACAGAGACGCTGCACGGCGCGGTCAGCTTTCGGAGCTGGGCCCAGGCGCCTCAGTCGTCTGCGTTTCGACCTCGTCCGTGGCCGGTCCCGACTCCGCGAACAGGGCCAGGTATGGGTCGTATCGGTACACCCGGTTCCGCTTCTGGCCCGTGGTCTCGCTCAGTAACCCAGCGTCCTCGAACTGCTGGACCAACTTGTTCGCGGTGGGCCAGGATACCCGCAGGGCCTCGGCCACGGAGTTCACGTTGACCAGAGGTCGCTGGAAGAGGTGATCGAGGAGCTCCAGGGAGCTGCCGCCCCAAGGCTGGGCGATGCGGCGGTGACCCTCGCGCATCGCGACGATGTCAGCCGCCGTGCGCGTGGCCTCCTCTGACGTCTCTCCCACGGCCCGCAGGAAGAACTCCAGCCAGCCGTCCCAGTCGCCGGTGTCGCGAATGGCCATGAGCCGGTCGTAGTACTCGGCACGGTGGCGTTTTAGGTAGTAGCTGAGGTACAGCAGTGGCCTCCGGAGGACGCCACGATGGACCAGCAGGAACGTGATCAGGAGCCGCCCCATCCGGCCATTCCCGTCGAGGAACGGGTGGATGGTCTCGAACTGCGCATGCGCGATCCCGGCGTGGACAAGGGCCGGCAGATCGCTTGCGTACAGGAAGTTTTCGAAGTTGTCGAGCGCCGCGTTCATGTCCGTCGGAGAGGGTGGCACGAAGGCGGCATCCCGCAGGCTCGCGCCCGCCGCGCCAATCCAGTTCTGCGTCGTCCGGAACTCGCCAGGGCTCTTCTCGGAGCCACGCACGCCCGCCATGAGCTGGCCGTGGATCTCGCGGATCAGGCGCAGGGAGAGCGGCAGGGAGGCGAGCCGTTCCAGGCCGTAGTGCATGGCGCCGATATGGTTCACGACCTCGGTCACGTCGGCCGGCAGTTGGGTCGCGCGCGAGTCGAGCTCGTAGGCTAGGACATCGTCAAGGCTGCTCTGCGTTCCCTCGATCTGGGAACTCAGGACGGCTTCGCGCCGGACGTACATCGCCACGAAGAAGTCGGGGTCGGGGAGGGTCCGCCCCAGCCCGTCGAGTCGTCCGACGGCCAGGTCCGCTGCTGACTGGAGACGAGCGAGCCGGCCGAGGTCAATCGGCGGATCGGGCGGCAGCAGGCTCGGAACGAAGGCGCTGTAGCCGCTCAGTTGGCGCACGTACCGACCGCCTCGCCTGCTATCCAGCGTCACTCGCTTCCTCCCGTGCGCTCCGTGTTGCCATTATTCAAGCGCAGGCGTCACAACTTTGACAAGACGCGATCGCAAACGACGTAGTTGAAGCGCGCTTTGGTATGAAGCCGCCGACGTCCTCGACATCAAAGCCGCTCACCTGAGCCAGTTTGACAGCTTGCTCGCGCTCGATGGGCCGCGAGACCCGATCGCGCGCTCCCCCCGTGCCCAACAACCTGGCACGCCGCCCGGTATGCTCGTGCGTGACGGGACGCACGCCGGCGAGGGGCACGACCGGCCGAGGGGTGAGCCACCGGACCGACCGCGAGGGCATGGGTTGGCCGAGATCATCGAGAACCCGATCCTCAACTCGCCGTACCGTGAGCCGACGCGCAGTGCGACGTGATGGTCGATGGGGTTTGCCAGGTGTCAGGCGCGACCGTGGGCGGCACGGCGTTAGGGGCGGACATGGGTTGGGGCGCTCGGCGAGGTCCATAGTGGCAGCCTGTCTTGACTGTGCTCGGCCCCTTCCGTTGCGCTCACGCGCCTCGCGTCGCCACCTGTGCCCATCCTGTCTGTCGGTGCGCATGAGCCGTCTCCAGGCCGGCATCAAATACACCCGCGACCACCCCGCACCACACTCAGGCGAAGTCATGGACCTGTTGGCCTGGCCGCAGTCAGCCGGGCAGATCGATGCTCAGGCAGTCCTCGCC
>JAJYMP010000221.1 GCA_021786915.1 Chloroflexota bacterium | reverse complement strand
AGAAGGCCTCGAATACGCTGCCGAATGCCCGTGGTCGGAGCTCGAGTACCTAGCCGAGTGCAACTGGAGCGCCAGAGAGGCACTGCGAGGGTCGGACATCGACGCGAGCCCCCTCTACGGCTACTTCAGGAAGAAGAGCACGAACGCTGCCGAAGTCGAGCAGTTGTTCGGTCCGGAAGCCATCCTTCCTCTTTGGAGCGGAGCCGAGATGATCGGCTTCATGGATGCACTAAGAACGGTTTGGGACACGGCGCGGGCCGTCCAACCCGAAGCCTCCGAGGCGCCGGGGGAGCCAGCGAAGGCACGTTCGGCCAGCGGGCGATCGCCTGAAATGGCGTCAGGCGCGGCCCGGGGTGCTCTCGGCCAAGACAAGGGGAGGCGCGCGCGATGATGACCGCTTTCGACCTCAACGTGGAGCGGGTCCTCGAGCACTGGACGGTTGCGCACGCGCTGCGTGAGCTGATCGCCAACGCGCTCGACGAGTCGAGCCTCACCAAGACAGCTGAGCCCCAGATCCACAAGGATGGCGACGGGCGCTGGCACGTGCGCGACTTCGGCCGGGGGCTTCGCTACGAGCACCTCACCCAGAAGGAAGACCGCGAGAAGCTCCGGCGCCCAGAACTCGTGGTCGGCAAGTTCGGGGTCGGTCTCAAGGACGCCCTCGCCAGCTTCGACCGGCGCGGAGCTGACGTGGTGATCCGATCCCGGCATTCCGACATGACTCTTGCCCGCCTCCCGAAGCACGGCTTCGACGACCTCACGACCCTGCATGTGGCAGTCGACCCGCCGAGCGATCCGGCGATGGTCGGCACGGACGCGGCCATCGGCGGGGTCCGCGACGAGGATGTGGAGGCGGCCAAGGCTCTCTTCCTTCGCTACTCGGGCGACGATGTCCTTGAGCGGACCGGCCTCGGGGCGGTGCTCCGTCGGGCCAAGGGACGACCGGCCCGCATCTACGTCAACGGGCTGCGTGTGGCTGAGGAAGAGCGGTTCCTCTTCTCCTACGACATCACGTCTCTGACCGCTCCGCTCCGCCGGGCGCTGAACCGGGAGCGCTCCAACGTCGGGCGGACCGCCTACGCCGACCGGGTCAAGGCCGTCCTGCTCGCCTCGACCTCGGCGGAGGTCGCGAACGCACTCGCGGCCGACCTCAAGGGGTACGAGACGGGAACCTGGCACGACGAGACGAGCTGGCTCGACGTCTCCCTGCATGCCTGCCGCATCCTCAACGCTTCAGAGAGAGTCGTCTTCCTCACCGCGTGGGAGATCGCGGCCATGCCGGCCTACGTCGAGCACGCTCGCCAGGACGGCTACCGGATCGTGACCGTACCGGACCAGCTGCGCCGCAAGCTTGGCGGCTCGGTCGACGTCGCCGGAAACCCGATTGTCGACCTGGGTGTGTTCCAACAGCGTTGGAACGACGGCTTCAACTACGCGTTCGTTGATGAGGCTGAGCTCACCGAACGGGAACGGGTCATCTTCGCCCGCACTCGGGACATCATCGCCCTCCAGGGCTCATACCCCCGCAACGTGAAAGCGATTCGCATCTCGGGCACCATGCGGGTGAACGCTGCCGGGACGGACACGGTCGCCGGGTCTTGGGAGGCGATGACCGGCGAGATCGTCATCCGGCGCGACCAGCTGAAGACGCTCCCGAGGTGGGCGGGGACCCTCCTCCACGAGGTGATCCATGCGACAAGCGGCACCGAGGATGTCTCGCGCGAATTCGAAGAGGCCTTGACGGGCACGCTGGGCGCGGTCGCCGCGCGCCACCTGCAGCGGCCGAGCACCAGAGGCGAAGAATGAACTTCCTCTACGTGGACAACTCCAACGTGTGGATTGAGGGCATGCACGTCTCTGCCGTCCAAGTCGGGCTTGCGCCCGACATCTGGACGGCACAGAACGCGAACATGTGCGATCACGACTGGAAGATTGACTTCGGAAGGCTCTACGGATTCGCGGGCGGCCAGACCTCCGAGGTTGGCCGCGCCGTCCTATTCGGGTCGCGGCCACCACCGAACGACACGCTGTGGGAGATCGCCCGCAGCCAGGGCTTCGAGCCCATCGTCTACGATCGAAGCATTCGCAACCGCGAGAAGAAGGTTGACACGAGCATCGCGACCGAGATCATGACCGACTCGTACGAGCTCATGAGCGCGGAACGGGACGAGATCACCCTCGTCGCCGGTGATTCCGACTTCGTTCCGACCGTGCAGAAGTTGCGTGGCCGCGGGTTCACTGTTCACGTCATGTTCTGGGATCACGCGTCTCGGGAACTGAAAGACGCCGCCACGAAATTCATTTCGCTCAATAACTACCTGAACTTCCTCCGGCTTGCCCGCTGATGTACTCCTGTGAAGGCCCAGCTGGGTGACGACCGCAAGGTCAACGCGCGGAGATGCTGCGCCGAGAGATCCCATCGTGGGTCGTGGTGGCGATCGAAAGCATGGCGATGGAGGTGACGCGCGAACGCCCTTTCCGTCCGTGACGCTTTATTCCGGCCTCCGCCTACAGTTATGCACGAGGCCTGGCGCAGCCCGGGCAGACTCGAGGGTGAAGCGATGATCAGGGCTGAATGGATCGCGCGACCAGCGCTGTTCTCGGCGGTCCTCGTTGCGCTCACCGCTTGCTCCGCGGCCGGGAATCCCGGGTCACCTCGACCATCGGCGACACCGGCGGCGGAACCAGACGCTGGCGACGACCTGGGAGGGTACGTAGGCGAGTTCAGCAACGGCGTTATCTTCATCGCCTGGACGGAGACTGACGGGACCATCTCGGGTAATCTCACGCAGTTCTACGTCGCGCCTGGATCGACGAGCGGCACGCAGCAGTCGATTGCGATCACTGGCCTCCGATCCGATAACGATGTCACGCTGCGCCTCTCAGGCCCGTTGGGCAGCGACCAGACCTGGACCGGTCGGTTGCACTCCGGTGGCCTCACGCTCTCCTTCGCAGTCGAAACCGGCGGCCTCTCCGTCGCCGAACTCCGAGACGGCTCGGTCGCCGACTACAATGCCGCCGTCGCGGACTGGCAAGCACTGTTGGCGTCCGAGGCGGAGCAGCAGGCGGCTCAGGCAGCGCTCGACAAACGCGTGACCGATGCGGCCGACACGCTGGAGTGAGCGCTCGGTGCACTCAAGGCCGATCTGATCACCACCCAGAACTACGCCAAGCGCGCGTCCAGCGAAGCCGAGGACGGGACAGCTGCGCTCGAGGACGTCCGCTACGCCCTTGGCGACGTGGAGAGCGAAGCCGCCGTGACTCCCATGGACGACTACCAGCAGGGGACCGTCTGCTATCAGGTCGGCAACGTTGACTACGCAAAGGGGAGCGTTACCTTCTACACCGACGAAGCTCGGAACCAGTGGTCGCTGGAGGCCGACAAGGCGCCGACGGTGATGGCCGACATCGTGGCGGTCCGGGTTGCCGCGGCTGAGCTCGAGGCGGCGGTGGCGGCGAATCCGGCTGGCCCGATGCCGAGGACGTCATCGTCGGCCGCCCGGCGGACGGCAGACGACGCGGCGAGCCAGCTCGCGAGCGCGAACGCCAGGGCGGCCGAGGCGGTCAAGGAGGCGGCAGCGGCCGACAAGACCGCGGCCTCGCTCCTTGACCAGGCCCAGTCGATCGCTCGGTCGGTTGGCGCCTCGTGCTGACGGTGTGCCGCGTCCTCGCCTGACTGCTCCCGCCTTCTCGCGCGCCACGCGCGCCCGGACTCGGTGGCGAGACTGGACCTTGCGGGTCGTGGCGATGAGGGTCCGGCAGAGGGCGACGAGCTCGGGCTCGGGGGAAGAGGCCGGCGCTCGCGCGGGTCACGTGCTCGATGGCTTCCTGCTCGCGGGCGGCGTCGCGGATCGCCCGCCGGTCGGTCGCCTTCTTGATCGCGTCGATCCGGGCCCGCAGGGGTTCCAGCGAGGCGCCTGGGTCGGCCGGGCCGACCGGGGTCCGCGTCTGACATCGCTCAGGTTGCGTGTGATGTCGTGTGGGCGGAGGTGGCCGGCTACTACCCGACGGCGGCTTCGGCGGACGACGCGATGTCCCGCCTCGGCGTTGAATACGATCAGCTGAGTCGCTCTGCCGCTCTGGCGGCCGGACTGGCGTGGCGACGATATCGCGAGCGGGGTGGAGCGCGGTCGCGGATGGTGGCCGACTTCCTCATCGCCGCGCACGCGCTCGCTCACGCGGACCGCATGCTCACCCGCGACCGGGGGTTCTACCGGGCGTACTTCGAGGGGCTGTCGATCGTGGATCCGACGGCCGACTGAGCACCTCCGTTGGGCGGCTGTGCGGCCCGTGGAACCAGCGCCTCCCTCGGCACCCGGCTACTCTGCTTTCTCGGCGCCCTCGCGGATCCGGGCCCGGTCGCGCGACTGGACCTTGCGGGTGGCGGCGATGAGGGTCCGGTAGAGCGCGACGAGCTCGGGCTCGGGGAAGAGGCCGGCGCTCGCGCGGGTGACGTGCTCGATGACCTGTTGCTCGCGGGCGGCATCGCGGATCCCCCGCCGGCCGCTCGCCTTCTTGACCCGGCCGATCTCCAGAGCAATCTCGGCGCGCTCGTTGAGCAGGCCGACGATCTCCCGGTCGATCTCGTCGATCCGAGCCCGGAGCGGCGCCAGCAGGACCGCGTCGCCGGTCACGGGCACGGTCGGGTCGACCAGCTGCGCCTCCGGAATCCCTGCTTTGCCCCCGACCGGCCTCCGGCCGCGTCGCTCAGTCACCG
>JAJYMP010000161.1 GCA_021786915.1 Chloroflexota bacterium | reverse complement strand
CGTGCCCCGCATGCCCGCCTCGTAGTGGCCCGGCTCGTGGCAGGCGAAGGCGTACGGCCCGCTGCCGTCGAAGGTGGCCGTGACCGACTTCGTCTGCATCATTCCGATGTCCGCGACCTCGGGCGTGCCGGCCGTGTCGGCGGCGACCGCGTCGGCGGGGCCGACCATGAACTCGTGGACCAGCCCGCCCATCGCGGTGACCTCGAAGGTGACGGTCTCCCCCTTGGCGACGGTGATGGTCGACGGACTGAACGTGTAGCCGGGACCCGCGAGCACGCGGACCACCCGGGGAGCGGCCGCGGTGCCGGCCACGAAGCCGGTCTCGCCGGGACCCGGGCCGGTGACGCCGGTGGTCCCGTAGCCACCCATCATCCCGGTCTGGCCGCCGCCCATCATGGCGCCGTAACCCCCGGCCGGAATGCTGCCCATCATGCCGGCGAACCCTGTGCCTCCGCCGGAGACGGTCCCACCCACGATGGATCCCGCGCCGACGAGGACGGCGCCACTCAGGACGAGCGCGCCGCCGAGCAGCCCGAGCCGGCCGTTCATCGCCCGGCCTCGAGGACCTGCTTGGCTGCGGTGAACTCGTCGGCGGTGATCTCGCCCCGGGCGAACCGCTGCCGGAGGACCTCGACCGCATCCTGGGTTGTCGGCTGCGCGGCGTGCCCCTGCGCGGACTGCGATGACTGCCCCGTCTTGCCGATCACCCACACGATCAGCACGACCGCGCCGACGATGAGGAGGAGACCGCCGAGCATGCCCAGCCAGCCTCCCATGCCGAACCCGAGTCCGGTGCCATAGCCCATCATGTGATCGTCTCCATCTGCGTACGCCCAGGTCGCGGGCTCGATGTCCACACTGGACGCCCCGGCTCAGGTGCGCCGCACGGCTGCGTCAAGATTGGCTCAAGTTCATCTGCCCAGGCGGTTCGCGCGTCCAGCCGCTCCCCATGGCGTCGCGGCCCATGACCGCCTGGCACATGCTTCCCGCTCGCCACGCTCGCGCTGTAGCCCCCCTTGCCCCCGGTTCGGGGCTCCGCGGGGTCGCACCGAGCCAACGACGCGGATGCCCTGCGACCTTCGTCCGACTGGTGGTCTCGTTACGGGTATCGCCGAGGTGACCGGCAAGCCAGGGGGCGCCCGAACCGAGTACTCCTGGAATCACGCGCACGCCTCCGCGCGGCGGGCAGCCAATCAGCCTGCAAGTCGGGCTGTCGGATCTGCGCCGGTGCCAGCCGCGAATGCTTCCCACGTCGAGGTCGGCATCGGAGGGCAAGCCCCAAGCCCGACCAGAACGCTTGTCCTAGTCACGATCCAGATGGAATGGACCAAAGGGCATTGTCTTGGGCGGCGCGCTCAGCACCACGTCGACCGAGGGCAAGCCGCGCGTCATCGACGACGTGCGTAGTCTGGCCGGCGCACGACCCTCATCGGTCGGGGCCGAGGGCCTTCTTCGACTGCTCGAACTCCTGGTCGGTCATCTCGCCGCGGGCAAATCGTTCGCCCAGGATCTGGCTCGGCGTCGGGCGGGACGCATCCTGGGCCGGTCGGTCGCCGGAGCGCGACGACCTGGTGACCATCCAGGCGACCAGGATGACAGCCCCGATCACCAGGAGGACGCCACCCAGCATCCAGAACCCGCCGGCCCCGCCCGCCACGTCATAACCCATCATCGCGACACTCCTTACCTCCCCGGCGGGCAATCCACTCCCGGGATCCGCTTGCCCGCCGACCGTGCGTCGGGCGGATCATCGGGATGCCGGAGCACCATCCGGATGCGGCGGTCCAGCCGACCAGAGCAGGTGCGGCTGGCTCCATCATGGGGCCAGCCTCCCGAGCGTCATGACCGACCGTCATTCGCCTGGCAAGGGCGTGAACTTCGTGGACAACCGCAAGGTCACGGCCTTCGACTCTCGGGACACGCCCCTGCGCGACGAGATCGTCGTGACCGGCCTGCGCTACAAGGACACCGTAACGGGCGAGACGGGCGTGATCGCGGTGGACGAGGACGACTTCGTCTTCGACACCAACGGCTCGATCACCGACAGTGCCGCGATCGGCGACCTCGACACGCCGATCACCGAGGACCACCGCTTCGGCCCGAGCGCCGAGCTCTGGAAGCAGGCGACCGAGCACTTCTACGGCCTGACGGGCGATCGCCCCCGGCCGAGGGACTACCCCACCCCCCGGCACGCACGGTCACGCCCGGTCCCTCCGCGCGGAGTTGCAGTGGAGGCACGCCGGCCGGAGGCCGCCGCCCGCGCCGCCGCGGCTCAGGGGCACGACGTGGTCCGCCGTGTCCGCGACGCCTGTGCAGCCGGGCAGACGCAGCACGCAGGGCTGCCCCAGCATCGCGCCGCGGGCACTGCGGTAGGACGGGTCGCCGTAGACGGCGTTCTTGTAGGCCCTGCGCTCCCCCGAGTGGACGCCGCACCGGGAGCCGCGCGACGGGGTGCCGCAGTCGAGGCAGGTCGTGAGCGTCACGCGGCCGCCTTCACGGTTCGCACGGAGAGCCTGCTGAGCGGGATCTGGCGCTGGTGACGCTCGAATGCACGCCCGTCGACATCGCGATTAGCGTGATTGGCCAGGGCCGCGGGGTCTATTCGCCACGGGTGCTACGCCTCGGGGACCAGGCGCTGCGGGACACAGGCATGAGCGGGCGACCGCTGACGCGACACTGCGCCCATGCCGCCCTCACGCAACCGATGACGAGGGTCGCGCCTGGCGGTCGCCCGTTGCCCTACAACCCCGATGAAGCCGCCGAGCTCCTGCGGGCGTCGCCCTCGGCTCTCCCGGAACCCAATGCCCACGGGCGCCCTCGCAGAGAGCCGGACTCCGTGCGCGCCGTTTCGGATCCCGACACTTCGCTGTCGCCCCTGATCTCGCCCGCCTACGGAGCCGGCCGAGCGTCCACGACGTCCACCGTGAACCACAGGTCGGCGTGCAGTGGCGGACGCGTCGCGCCGAACTGCGGGTCGTTCGTGACGAAGTTGAGCGCCTCCCAGTGAGGACCGGGGCCGTCCCAGTTCGTGTCGAAGGTGACGTTCACCAGTCCGGCCTCGCCGGGGAGCAACTCGTGCGGCGCGACCTCCGCGCGCGTGCAGCCGCAGCCGGGCTCGACGGCGCTGACCACGAGTGGCGCGGCGCCGACGTTCGAGATCGCGAACGAGAAGCGAACGACCGACCCCAGAAGCAGCTGACCCGGGAGGTCGAGCGGCGTGGAGGGAAGGACGAGCTGGGGACCCGCCGACTCCTCAACGGTCGGCCGTGGATCTGCGTGGATCGTGCCGAGGTCGGGCGGCGGCGAGGTCGGCGGAACGGTGGGCGTGCCCTGCCCGCCACTGCAGCCTGCGCTGACGAGGACGATCGGCAGGAGGACCGCGGCGGCGATGCGCCTTCGAAGTCGTGTCACTTGACGTCCACCTCGCCGATCATCGCGGCGTGGATCGCAGAGTCGTAGCGGTAGATGCCCGGCCGGTCGAATCGGTCCGCGCAGCCGCTCGCGCAGGGCGGAGGCGAGGACGTCGACACGTGCACGCACCGCACAGAGCCGGGTGTCTTCTTCCGCGCACGGCGCGGTCGTCCGGGGTGAGCACACCGGTCACCGAGGGTGCGCACTACCAGGCCACCTCCGTGCCGACCAACCAGCTGAGGACCGAGAGGGCCTCCTGGACAGTCCACGCATCCGGCTGAGGATTGAGGAGGTGGGTACGACCCTGCCCGTCGAGGAACGCGAACAGGGTGGGCGGCAGCACGCTCCCGGTGCTCGGCAAGCCGGCAATGGCGAAGCGCTCTTGGCCGTGCTCGTCGAGGAAGACCAGCACATCCTCGTGGTCGACGTCGTAGGTGAGCGGCTTGCCAGTGAGCCAGTCGGTCCCCGGCGGGCTGCCCTCTGCGGCCTTCTGGTACCAGGCTCCGAAGTACTTCCAGATCTTCGCGACCGTGTCGGGGCTGCCCGTCAGGAGCGACCAGTTGCCTGCGGCGGCGAAGAGCCCCCGGTAGGCGTGCAGGCGAGCCGGCGTGTCGCGTTCCGGGTCGACGGTGAGCTCGACGAACTGGACGCGGTCGGCGAGGCCCGCGGCCCGGACGGCGACGGCCATCTGAGCGTAGTTGGCCGAGGTGATCGGGCAGACGTCCTGGCAGAGGGTCAGGAAGTCCGTCAGGATCACGACCTTGCCCTGGTAGGCCGACAGGCTGGTCGCCCGCCCGGCGTCATCGGTGAGCGGCAGGTCGGCAACCCCCGCCGGCACCTGCTGGACGAAGGGGCCGGTGCCGATCGACGGCGCCGGCGGGGGGGACGGCGAGGCGCCGCTCCCCGAGGCCAGGCCTGAGCCCGGCGCAGAGCCTCCGCAGCCGACGAGCATGGCCGCCGCCACGGCGGCCAGAACGACCGCAGGGCTCGGTCGGGCCGCGTGCAGCGGTGGGCGCGTCCCCCGCGGAGGCGCTTCGGGGGGCGCCTTCCGGCCGTGGCGCACCGTCAACCGCCGCGCCCAGCCGCCAAGATCGGCTGGCAGGCTCCTCGTCGGCTGCCTCACGTGACGTCGACCTGGCCGACCATCGTCGGGTGGATGTCGCAGAAGTAGCGGTAGACCCCGGGCTGATTGAACCTGACCGTGTAGCGTTGCCCCTGGCTGAGGAACGCTGACCCGAAGCTGTCGTCGCGGGCCGTGACCGTGTGGAGCTTGGTGGGGTCCTCGTTCATCTCGATCGCCGACTACTACC
>JAJYMP010000504.1 GCA_021786915.1 Chloroflexota bacterium | reverse complement strand
CCCCGAGTGCGCTCGCTCCGGTCCTCCCGGCCGCCTTGGCCTCGGACCGCCCGGCGGGCGCTCTCGCGTTTCCTGGCGGGCACTTCCTCCCTCGGCCCGCCCGGGGCCCGCTTCGCGCGAGGGCGTTGGCGGGGCGCCACCAGTTACGGGTCCGCGGACGGCCCGGGGCACAGGGCGTTGGCGGGGCGCCACCAGTTACGGGTCCGCGGACGGCCCGGGGCACAGAGCGTTGGCGTGGCGCCACCAATGGCGCCCGGTTGGTGCGCCTGCGCCAACAAGGAGCGGCCGGGCCGGCGCCCTTGGCTGATTTTGGTGGCGCCAGACCAACGCCCATCGACGGCGCGGGAGACGGCGGCGCCTCGCCGCATGCAAGCTAGGGGCGACCGTGGGGATCCGCCGAGCGGGCCGAAAGCCACGAGGGTTTCGGCGGCGTGGCTGAACGCCGAGGTCGGATCGCCACCGCGGCCTTCGGGGGCGCCATACTTGGGGCGTGCGGCACGATGAGGTCGGCGAGGCGCTCGACTACCTGTACTGGGCCCGCGACCGGATCCTGTCGGCCGCCGAGGAGCTGACGCAAGCGGAGTTCCTTCTCGAGGCAACGGTGACGACGCGAAGCCTTCGCGCGACCCTCGTCCACCAGCTCGAGTGCGAGTGGGCCTGGCGCATCCGGCTCACCTACGGCTCATTCCCGGACAACGGTCTCGCCCCTGAAGCCTTCGACACCCTTCAGGCGCTCGTCGACCGGTGGCGGCGCGAGGAGCGCGACCTGCGCGCCTGGTTCGAAAGCCTCTCCGACGCAGACCTCGCCGCCGTGCCGCCACAGCGCTCGAGCCCGCTGTCGAGATGGCGGCACCTGCTCTATCTGGTCAACCACGGCACCCAGGAGTTCTCGGAGGCGGCCGTGCTGCTCACCAGGCTCGGCCACTCGCCCGGCGAGATCGGCTATCTCGCCTTCTGCCTGCGCGATGACGCGGACGGCTCGCCGCCAGACCCGCTCTGAGGTGCGGTCCATGGCGCGCGTCGGCATTTCGCGAGCCGCCCGAAGGCGGTAGGGTGGCGCCATGACGAACTCGCCGCTCGCTGGACGTGACCTCATCTCGGCGGCCGACCTCTCGGCCCCGGACATCGCGCGCCTGTTCGCCCGTGCTGCAGAGCTCAAGGCGGAGTTCCGCGCCGAGCGCCGCCACGCCAATCCGCCGCTCGAGCGGCGAACGCTGGCCATGCTGTTCCAGAAGCCGAGCCTGCGCACGAGGGTCACGTTCGAGGCCGGGATGACCCAGCTCGGCGGCCACGCGCTGTACCTCGAGGAGAAGATCGTGCTCGGCGGGCGCGAGACGGTCAGCGACGTCGCGCGCAACCTCGAGCGGTTCGTGGACGCGATCATGGCGCGCACCGGCCCCCACGAGGTCGTGGCGGAGCTGGCGGCACGCGCGTCGATCCCGGTGATCAACGGCCTGACGATCCGAGAGCACCCGTGCCAGGCGCTGGCCGACCTGTTCACGCTCCACGAGCGCTTCGGCGACCTGGGCGGGCGGACGCTCGCCTTCGTCGGCGACGGCAACAACGTGTACCACTCGCTCGCCCTCATGGGGGCCACCCTGGGCATGCACGTGCGGCTGGCGCACCCGCCGGGCTACGGCCCGAGCGGCCGGATCGTGGAGCTGGCAAGGGAGCTGGCGGCGCTGAGCGGGGGCTCGCTCGCGTTCATGCAGGACCCTCGCGAGGCCATCGAGGGCGCCGATGCGGTCTACACCGACGCGTGGACGTCGATGGGTCAGGAGGCCGAGGCCGAAGAGCGGCGCGACGCGTTCGCCCGGTTCCAGGTCAACGCCGCCCTGCTGGCAGTATCGCCTGACGCGGTGGTGATGCACTGCCTCCCGGCGCATCGCGGCGAGGAGATCACCTCGGACGTGATGGACGGCCCGAGGAGCATCGTCTTCGAGCAGTCGGAGAACCGCCTGCATGCCCAGAAGGCGCTCCTCGTCGAGCTGCTGGCGAGCTGAGCCGGACGCCGTGACCGACGGAGGGTGGCGATGAGCAGCGAGGCACTGTACGAGCAGTACAAGGACGCCCTCAAGCGCGGCCACGTCGCATCGCTGCGGGGCCGGGTCGAGGACGCGCTGCTCGCCTACGCGGAGGCCGCGCGCATCGCCCCGGAGCGGTCCACCCCGCATTCGTCCGCGGGCAATGCGCTCCTGCGGCGCAGGCGCCCAGCCGAGGCCCTCCAACACTACGAGGTCGCGCTCGCGATGGCGCCGCGCGACGAGGCGGCCCTCCTGGGCCGAGCGCAGGCGCTGGCCGCCTTGGACCGCCGAGGCGATGCAGCCGATGCCTTCGATGCCCTGGCCGAAGCCCAGGCGGGGAGCGGGCGGCTCGCCGACGCGGTGGACGCCGCGAGGCGCGGGCTCGAGATGGCCGAGGGCCGCGAGCGTCGGCGGACCCTCGAGCGGCTGATCTCGCGGCTGCGCGCCAGCGAGCCCGACGAACCCGGCCGGACGGCGCTTGAGCAAGCCCTCCTGGTCCTGGAGGGGCCTGCGGTTCCGCGCCCGAAGGCGCCACACCGGACGTCTTCGGGCGAATCGCACGCGCACGCGGTGCCCGCTACCAGTGGCGACCGCGCGGCGGGCACGCCCGAGGCGGCCGACGGACCCGCAGCCGCCGAGGACGCGCCCACGGAGGAGGCCGCGACGGCCGAGACGGCGGAGGGCGCTCCGGTGGCTGCCCCGACCCGCGAATTGGCGGATCGTGACCTCGTCGCCCCGTCCGCCGGTCAGGGCGATGTCGTGTCCCGAGGCGAACGCGAGGGTGCCTCGGCGGCGACCGCGGCCGAGGCGGCCGTGGACGCGGCCGCCGAGCCCGAGCCCGGCCCCGCCCGGCGCGCCCCCCGCGTCATCCCCGCTGGCGCCACGGCGGCCGACCTGTCGGCGAGCGTCGAGGCTGCCACCGATGCCGGCGCGCCCGACCGCGCGCTCGAGGCGATGCTCGACCTCGCCGCGCTGCATGCCCGCGACGGCCGGATCGAAGCCGCCCTCGACGCCTGCTACACGGCGCTGTCGCTCGACCCGGACAGCGTCGCCCTGCACCTCGCCCTCGCCGAGCTCTACACGCAGCGGGGCTGGGACCTGCTGGCCACCGAGAAGCTCGAGCTCCTCGAGCGGATCGCCCGCCTTGACGCGGACGAAGCGACCGCGGCGGAGATCGCGGGGCTGCGGACCGGCCGCGCCTGAGCCCGGGAGACGGCCCGGACGCCGGTGTAGACTCGCCCGAAGATGCTCCCGTTCCTCCAATCGCTGCTCCAGCAGGTCACGCCCAACGCTCTGCTGGACGTCGGCATCACTGCCCTGTTCATCTACTGGCTGTTCAGCCCGCCCCGGGGCACCCGGGCGGTGACGCTGGTGATCGGCGTCTCGGTGCTGCTGGGGATCTACGCGCTGGCCCAGTTCCTCGAGCTGCGCCTGTTCACCCAGATCCTCCAGGCGGGCGCATTCGTGGGCGTGTTCGCGCTCGTCGTCGTGTTCCAGCCCGAGCTCCGGCGCGCGCTCGAGCGAATCGGCCGTGTGGGCACGTTCGGCTGGCTCGTGCCCGCCTCCTCGCACCGGCGGGTGGAGCACGTCGCGACGGTGGTCGCCCGGGCGGCGGCCGCACTCTCGGCGGAGGGCTATGGGGCGCTGATCGTGATCGAGCGCGAGACGGGCCTCGAGGACACGGCCGAGACCGGCGTCATGCTCCACGCCGACCTCACGTCGGAACTGCTCCTCACCATCTTCATGCGCGGCACCGCCCTCCACGACGGTGCCGTGATCATCCGGGGCGAGAACATCCTGGCGGCAGCCTCGCTGCTGCCGCTGACCGAGATGCGCCTCTCCGAGCGCTTCGGGACGCGGCACCGCGCGGCCCTGGGCATCACGGAGGACACCGACGCCGTTGCGGTGGTGGTCTCCGAGGAGAGCGGCCAGATGAGTGTCGTCGAGCGCGCGCGGATCGTGCGCGTGCCCAGCGAGGTGCTGCTCGAGCGCGCGCTCGTGGGCCTGCTCGAGTCGCCCGACATGCCGGGCGGCCTGGGGTTGGGGAGGGGCCTTGGATTGGGGGCGCCGCGGCGGCCGGGGAGGCGGCTGCGGATCAGCCGACGCCCGCCCGGTCGGCCTGAGCCGCCGACGCTCGGCGAGGCCCCGGCTGGCGAGGCTGTGGATGACCCGCTCGCGCCCCTGTCGCAGGACGGCGGGGAAGCCGACGGCTCGCCGTCGGCCGACCCCATCCCCGATGCGGGTGAGGGTGGAGCAGGTGATGTCTCGGCAGCCGCCTCGAGCAGGGTGTCGGCGCCATGAACGTCCGCCGCTTCGGCCGCCGCGTCGTCGGCGTCTTCGTCCACAACTGGCCCCTCAAGGTCGCGGCCATCGTGCTCGCCACCCTGCTCTATGTCGGCCTGGTGGCGACCCGGGACAGCGCAACGTTCCCGGGACCCATCGCGGTGGTGCCCGTGAACACGCCCGCCGGCACGGTCATCACCAACTACCCGCTGCGGCCGATCGACGAGGTCCGCTACCTCGCGCCCGCCGACCTCGGCCGCCTGACGGCCGATGACTTCATCGTCACCGTGGACCTCTCGACCCTCCAGCCCACCGGCGGCCCGTCGAGCGTGCCGGTGTCAGTCATCGCCAGAGATCCCCGGGTCACCATCCTCGATTTCCGTCCGAGGACCATCCTGGTCACGCTCGACCAGGAGGTCGAGGCGCAGGTCCCGGTGACGGT